>JBBPZT010000029.1:0-11362 GCA_038198625.1 Rubrobacterales bacterium | reverse complement strand
GGGACTGGGCGACGATGTACGTGGGCAACGGCAAACTCCTGAACTCCAACGCGCATAGAGGACGCGTCATAGAGAACCGCATGGCCTATGCTGGTAAACCTTTGGGAATCGTGCGTCCCTACTGAGCGCCACCCTATCAGTGTAGAGGCACCCCCCAGACACAAGCGTCCACAGGCTACGCGTCGTGGAGGGACACGGCCCCGCGTCGGACTGCAACAGCCCAACGCGGGGCTTACTGGAGTCCGCGCGCTTTTATTCCTCGACCTTCCTTCAGAACTGCTCGATCACAACCAGAAAAAGTTACCTAGACGTTGCTAAGATTAGTTTTTATTAAGAAATTATTTCATTGCTGAAACAACGTATTTCTTTTATCTAAGCCAGATTCTCGGTGTGGTGCGCTAGTTTTGGGTCGAATAGGGGGTTGCGTCTGGCGGGTGTCTTCTCTAGTATCCCGGATCGTTGGAGGGGGGATTGGAGTGAGTTCCCCAACGGGAGTAAACAATTGAAGCGGGAAGGAGCTCGAACGTATGTTTCGAAGGCTTAGGTTGACGATGCTTGTTGGTCTTACTTTTGTTCTAATGCTCTCGTTCGCGACCTCGGCGTATGCCCAGTCGACGGTTGGCACGGCGTACCGGGACGTTGGGGTGGGAGAGGCGCAGTTAGGCAAGCCGTTCGCATGGGGAACTGATGGTCCTTACACTTTCAGCTGCAGCGGTTTGATGCGCTACATCCTGAGTGTCACAGGTGTTGATGCCTACGCGCCTTGGATACCGGAGGCGTATCTGGGCCGGTATGCTCCCGTCTCCTATGGGAACTTGCGGCCCGGCGACATAGTGATCTACCCGGGATGGGCTACAATGTACGTGGGCAACGGAATGGTCCTCAACGCCAACGCGTGGAAAGGGTACGTTACGGAGACGCCCATGATCTACGCCGGCAGGCCTCTGGGCATCGTGCGCCCGTAACGATAGCCAACCTACCAAAGAAGCTCCATCAGCGGTGGATCCGTCGGTGGAGCTTCTTCGTGTTTGGGTGTTGGAGAAGGCTAAACCGTCGCCCGCGCCGCCCGGAGAGCGTTGTAGAGGAGCATCGCGCGCGTCATCGGGCCGACGCCGCCCGGCACGGGGCTTATGGCGGAGACCTTTGGCTCCACCTCCTCGAACTTTACGTCTCCCGTAAGGCCGCCGCCTTCTTTCGGGTTGGTGCCTACATCGACGACTACGGCGCCTTCACGCACGTGCTCCGCCCCGATCATGTGCCGCCTGCCTGCAGCCAACACCAGGATGTCCGCCCTTCGCGTCACCTCCGGCAATCTCTCCGTGCGCGAGTGGCAGACTGTAACGGTGGCGTTCTCACGCAGTAGGAGTTGGGCGAGTGGCTTGCCGACGAGGTTGGAGCGTCCGACCACTACGGCTTCTTTCCCGGAGATCTCGACGCCGCTGCGTCGCAGCATCTGGATGACGCCGTGCGGGGTGCAAGGCAGGAGGCTCGGCAGACCGATAGCGAGCCGCCCGGCGCTCAGGGGGGTCAGGCCGTCCACGTCCTTAGACGGATCTATCGCGCCCAGCAGAGGGAGGGGGTCCAGGTTGCCCACGGGAGTCTGGACAAAAAACCCCGATACCGCAGGCTCTTCGTTCAGTCGCCGGACGAGGTCCGCGACCTCTTCCTGTTTCGCCTCTTCGGTGAACCGGTGGACGCGAGACTCGATGCCGACCTCGGCGCAGTCGCGCTCCTTCAGGCGCACGTAGGTGGCGGAGGCCGGGTTTTCCCCGACCAGGATCACATCCAGCCGCACTTTCCGGCCCTGTTCTTTCAACTCTCTCACACCGACGGCGACCTCGGAGCGGATCTCCGCGGCGAGCGCTTTCCCGTCGAGTATTTTCGCTGCTCCCATAAGCCCTAGACCGAGGCCAAGAGGACCGGGGCGACTTGCTTCTTGCGGCTCATGACGCCGGGAAGGTCTATGATGCCGTCTTTGGCGCGAGCGTCGAACGCTCTCTCTACGTGGGCACACTCTCCGGTGCAGAGGAGACCGGTGCCACCCTCGGTTATGTCAGTCACCATCAGCGCGAAAAACAGGTAGCCGTTCTCTTCACGGGCTTTTTCGAGAGCTTTGGCCAGTTCTTCCTTGCGCCCGAAGAGGCCATGCCCAACGGTCTCGACCTGGGCTATACACATCGTCTCTCCAGAAGAGAGGCCATACTCCTTGGCGTCTCGGTTTATGATCTCCTCGGCCGAGAGGCTCGACACGTCCGAAGAAGCTTCGAACATCTCCATACCGAATTTTTCGGCGTCGAGCTTTAGCATATCCTCCAGCCACTCTACGACTTCCCGGTCGCGCTCGGTGGTCGTCGGAGAGTTGAGGATCACCGTGTCGGAGAGGACCGCCGCGAGCAGCATCCTGGCGGTCGGCTCCTCGGGCTTCAGGCCGCTCGCCTTGAAGCGTTCGGAGATCAGGGTAGCCGTCGATCCCACAGGATCGAAGGTGGCGGCTATGGGCGCATTGGTCTCGATATCTCCGAGGTGGTGATGGTCGAGGATCTCGACCACCTGGGCGTTCTCGACACCGAGGACGCTCTGGCCGATCTCCGCGTGGTCTACCAGCAATACCTTGCGAGGCTCGGGGTTCAGCAGGTCCGTGCGCGTCACGATGCCGAGGGGCACGTAGTCTCCATCCACCGCGACAGCCGCCCGATAGTGGACCTCCATCACCTGCTGGGTTATGTCCGTGGTCAGGTCGTCCGGAGAGACGGTCAGCGGGTTCTCGCTCATCACCTCCCAGCAGGGCACCGCGAGCTGTGTCATCCGGCTCGTCACGTAGGAGTCGAGCGGCGAGAGGATGAGCGCCGTTCCTCTCTCTTCGGCAAGTTCCAGGATATCTTTCTCGGGGTGGGACCCGTTGGTGATGACGAGGACGCCGGCGCCGAGTTCTATCGCCCGCCGCTGGCCTCCCGCCCGGTCTCCCATGATGACTATGTCACCGGGCTCGATGGACTTGCCCATCGAGTCAACGCTCATGGATACAACCCACAGCTTGCCGGAGACCTGACGATCCCCTTCACCGACCAGAAGTTCTCCTTCGAGGACTTCGACCATAGTGCCCACTTGGACCGGTGTCTCTGCAAACGTAGACGGCTCCCGAGACTCGCGGATGTACATGCGGGCCAGATCCCGCTCCGTCACCAGGCCGACAAGGGCCCCATCGTCGTCCACTATGGGCATCTGGCTTATGTCTCTACGGGCCATCGCGATCCCGACGCTCCGCAACGAATCGTTCTCTTTCGCCGTCACTATATCGGTCTTCATCACGTCTTTGACCCGGAGCATGACGTGCCTGAGTTGCCTGGGAGCCTTGAGACCACTCTTCTCTAGCGCCCATTCCGTCTGGGCGTTTGGCTTGCCGAGTCGCACCGGGGCGTAGAAGTTATCCGGGTCGATCAGGTTCTTGAACTCGGCGTATGCTATCGCCGAAGCTATCGTATCCGTATCCGGGTTCTTGTGCCCCGTAACATAAACGTGCGCCATAAATTTCCTCCTGAAAAGCCGGCAATCCGCACCGCGAGAACCATTAATATCATGTCCCGCACGATGTGGACCCCGGCGAATTGCCGTCCATTGGCTCTCGTGACCTGGCTGGATGCAAAACGCCCTGGCTAAACCTTGCTCAAGGGCGCGAGACCAGGAACCAGAGTCTTAACCTGGGCGCCGAACCTGACGACCAACTTCCCAGTGTCCGCCTCTACGACCTCTCCGACCCCAAACTTCGCGTGCCGGACCTTGTCTCCCACGCCGAACAACGCCTTCTCGGGAACCGCCCGCTCCATACCACCAAGGCCCAGGCCTTGGACCGCGCCGCGCCGCGCCGCGCCCCACCCCCCGCCGCCTCCGATGTTCGGGATCGAACCTTCCTTGAACTCCTCCGGTATCTCCGAGAGGAAGCGTGAGGGCATCTGGTATTCGCGCTCGCCCCAGTTGGAGCGGAGCTTGGCATAGGAAAGGGTGAGCGTCTCCATCGCCCGTGTTATGCCCACGTAGCACAGACGCCGCTCTTCCTCCAGATTCTGCTCGTCCAGGGAACGGGCGTGCGGGAAAGTACCTTCCTCCATCCCGACCACGAAGACGTGCCGGTACTCCAGCCCCTTGGCGTTGTGGAGCGTCATCAGCGTCACGCTCCCCTCCCCGACGGCTTTGTCCGCCTCCGAGTAGAGCGCTTGCTCCTGCAAGAACCCGTCGAGTGTTGGATCCGGCTCGACCCGCTCGTACTCCCCGGCGGCGTTTATCAGCTCCTCCAGGTTTTCGAGGCGCGACTCGGCCTCGATCGTCTTCTCCGCTTCGAGCTCCCGCTTGTATCCCGACTCATCCAGGACCGCACGGATGATCTCCGCCGGCCGGACCTCTCTCGCGGCCACCCGCCAGCCCTCGAAGAGGTCTCGGACCTCGCCACAAGACTTCCGCGCCTTGCCCGAGAGACCAGCTTCGGCCGCCTCGGCGAGCGCGTCGTAGAGGGAGATGCCCTCCCGACCGGCATGCTCCTGGAGGCGCGCCACGGAAGTCGCCCCGAGCCCTCGCTTGGGCACGTTGATGATCCGCTCTAGCGAGCCCGAGTCCGCAGGGTTGGAGACCACGGAGAGGTAGGCCATCGCGTCCCGGATCTCCGCCCTCTCGTAGAACTTGACACCTCCCACCACCTGGTAAAGTACGCCCTCGCGCACCAGAACGTCCTCCAACGCCCGGCTCTGGGCGTTAGTCCGGTAAAAAGCGGCTATATCTCTCGGTGAGACGCCCGAGTCCATCAGGCTCTGCATCTCGGAGACAACGAATCTGGCCTCAGCGTACTCGTCCGAAGCAGTGAAGATCCTGATACGCTTCCCCTCGTCCCCCGAGGTCCACAGTTCCTTCGCCTTGCGAGAAGTATTGTTGGCAACGACCGCGTTCGCCGCGTTCAGGATGGTCTGGGTAGAGCGGTAGTTCTGCTCCAGCTTGACCACGCCCGCCTCCGGGTAGTCTCGCTCGAAGTCCAGGATGTTCCGAATGTCCGCTCCTCGCCAGCTATAGACCGACTGATCGTCATCTCCAACTACACATAGATTACGATGTGCCGCCGCCAGGATGTTGACCAGACGGTATTGTGCGTGGTTGGTGTCCTGATACTCGTCCACGCTTATGTACTTGAAACGTGTCTGGTAACGTTCGCGTACTTCCGGGAAGATTTCCAGGAGAGCGACCGTCTGCATCAAGAGGTCGTCGAAGTCCATCGCATTGTTCTCGTAGAGGCGGCGCTGGTAGAGTTCGTAAACCTCGGCGACGTTCTCTGCGATGTAGCCTTCGGAGTTTCGGATAAAGTCGTCGGCACTCATCAGGCGGTTCTTGGCGGCGGAGATCTGGGCGGCGAAAGAGCGTGGGCTGAACCTCTTCGGGTCCTTGTTCAGCTCGACGATGGAGCGCTTGACTAACCGGACTTGATCCGCCCCGTCGTAAATAGTGAACTCCCGCTTGTAGCCGAGCTTCTCGGCGTGGACCCGCAGGAGGCGGGCGCAGAAGGCGTGGAAGGTAGAGACCCACATCTTGCGTGAGTCCGGCCCGACGAGAAGCGCCACACGCTCCCGCATCTCCTGGGCTGCCTTATTGGTAAAGGTGATCGCCAGGATCTCCTCCGGCCGGGCGAGACCCTGCTCTAGGATGTAGGAGATCCGGTGCGTCAGCACGCGCGTCTTCCCACTTCCGGCGCCGGCCAGTATCAACAGCGGCCCCTCGGTGTGCGTTACGGCGTCTAGCTGGGTAGGATTTAAGGATTCCAGCAACATCAGGGCGAAATTATAGCAGCAGGCTACCCCCTACCGGGCGTGCCGGCGCCGCTAGACCGGTCGCCGCAAGCGCCAGACTCGCGGATAAAGCTCAGAGACTAACCTGATGATCTCTTGGGACTTCATCTGAATAGCCGATGCTTGCTTCGTCGAGCGCGATATCCAGGCTGTCGTAGCGCTGGACCCTCGCCACACGCTGTCCCTCGACCTGGAAACGAGAGGCGACGCTACGTTCACCGATCACCCCTCCTGTATCGGCGGAGCGCCACACACCGTGCTGAGCTACCACGACCGTGTTGCCGCCGGCGAAGACCCGGAGGGTTTCAAGGCTCAAACCGGCGCGCGCAAGCCAGTCTCGCAGGAGTTGGTGACCGTAACCCGAGCCGCGGGGCCCGACCACCTCTATATCGGGGTCCGACAGCTCCAGGAGGAGGTCGATATCTCCGTTGTTGGCAGCATCTTGCCAGGCGAGGGCGACAGCGTGCGGATCTTCATAGCGCATGCGAAACTCCTTGCTAAGATCCATTGTCCTACCAACGGTACCAAAACCTCCTGCCACGGTCGATTGTACGAAAGTCCAGGTTTTGCCGTTAGACGCCAGGCTTATCTGATTACGATCCGGCTCCCAAGTATAGGTGGTGCACCTGCACCGTTACTTCTCTCCGGCCCTGCGCCACGACCGCGCTCTCCGTTGAGACCTGGAATCCTTGCTCTTTCATTTTCTCCAGGAGGACCGTTGCGGTGTTGCGACCGGGATCCGCGAAAATGGCCTCACCATCGCCCGACAACAGCCTGGGGACCAGTTCGGCGAGTGCCAGGCAATCGTGGGCTTCGTACAATACGTCCGCTCCAAAGACGAGGTCGAAGCGCGGGAGACTCTCCGGCGGGTATCGCCAGTCGAGGAGGAGAGTATCCGGCTCCCGGTCCGTGTTGGTACGGGCGTTGTAAGCCGTGAAATCAAGAGGCGCCTCGTAGTAGTCGGTCGCCGTCACCTCAGCCCCCCCGGACAGCGCCGCCACCGATGGTAACCCCACGCCACATCCGAGCTCGATGGCTCGCTTACCGGATAAATTCCGTCCCGCAAGACAACGCGAGAGGGCGATGGCGCTCGGCCAGAGATCCGCCCAGTAAGGCAATCGCTCGTCCCGCTCGAAGTCTTCTTCGGAGATCAAAGCGTCCGCCGAGGCCGGGTGGACTATGCGATAGGTATCGTCTCCCACCTCCACGCTAGCTTCGGCAAGCTCCGTGAGACCACCGAGGTGCGTCTGGAGACTCTCCGGGTAGGAGAAACCCTCTGGAGACGAGTTTTCTACTGGCTCAGGGCGGCCGTCGTCTCGCGGCCCGCGCGGCTCTCGCGTTCTAGTTCGGCCAGTTGGGCGATGCTGTAGCGGCCAAAGACCCCTTCGAGGGCCACGCGGGCCTCATCCCAGACCTGGCTCGTGGCGCATAGTGGAGCTTCGGTGATGTAGCAAGTCCCCCCGGCCGAGCAACGCGCGGGACGGATTTCTCCGTCCAGTATTTCCACTATGTCCAGGACGGAAATTTCCTCCGGAGGCATCGCGAAGCAGAAACCCCCGTGGGCACCGCGGCGGCTCTCCAGAATGTTCGCCCGGCGCAAATCCCCGAGGATCTGCTCCAGAAACCGCTCCGGTATACGTTGGCGGCGCGCTATTTCAGCCACACCGAGGGGCGAGCCACATTCGTTCAACGCCAACTCCACCAGTGCCCGCGCCGCATACTTGCTTTTTTGGGTAAGCCTCACAACTAATACAAACTTTCGTCCGCGTCCTGTCCTTTCCGGAGATTGTAGCATAGATGCGTAAGTTGCAAGCCCCGGAAGTACCAGTGGTAGGCCGGCTCCCTAGTCCTCGTTTGAGTCCATTTCGCGGTCGAGGTACTGTCGCATGGCGCTCTCTATCCGCTCTCCGGTGACCAGGAACACGGTGCGTCCGCCGATGTCCACGCCGTGGTCAGCGATACGCTCCAGGTAGTGGACCATCAGGGAGGCCCGCATCCGCCACTCGGGATCTCCACCTCTCCCACCCGAGGGGTTGGCGATCAGGTTTATGGCCTCGGAGTAGAGAAGGTCCACCTTGTCGTCGGCAGCCTGGAGGTCACGGGCGCCCTCGGCGTCGCGGGCCGTGAAGATTTCGAGTCCCCTGTGAAAGAGGTTCCGGGCGGTACGGGCCATTTCGAGAAGGGCCGCCGCCAGCTCTTCGTCTCTGTCGAGGCCGGCGGTCTCAGCTATGGCCTGGCAGACGTGCTCGGTCAGGGTACCGGCCCGCACCAGGTGGTTCGTAACGGCCTGGACGGTGTAGATCAAACGAAGGTCGCTCGCAACCGGGGCCTGGCGGGCCTGGAGGATCATACACTCCTGATCCAACTCCACCCCCCGCGTCTTGTACTCAGCGTCTACCCCGAGTACTCGACCGGCGATTTCGGCGTCGTCTTTCTCCATCGCCTCTACCATCGTCACCAGTGACTCTTCGACGCGGCCGCCCAGCTTCAGGACCTCTTCCGTCAGCCCGCCGAGTTGCTCCCGAAAAGCTTCGCGGGGCATAGGCTAGCCGAACCGTCCCGTGACGTAGTCCTCCGTCTCCTGACGCTCGGGGTTCGAGAACATCTTCTCAGTCTCGCCGAACTCCCAGAGCTGCCCGGGTTTGCCGGTATCCTCGATAAAGAAGAAGCCCGTATAGTCCGAGGCACGGGAGGCCTGCTGCATATTATGGGTCACTATGACGACCGTATACTGCTGTTTGAGCTCGTCGATGGCGTCCTCGATCTTCTGGGTCGAGACTGGGTCTAGGGCGGAGGCGGGCTCGTCCATGAGGATAACTTCCGGCTCCATCGCCAGCGTACGCGCGATGCACAAACGTTGCTGCTGGCCGCCTGAGAGGGACATACCGCTCTCCTTGAGCTTGTCCTTGACTTCGCTCCACAGGGCCGCCTGCTTTAGCGTGCGCTCCACGATCTCGTCCAGCTCGCTCTTCTTGCGCCGTCTGCCCAGCTTGAGGCCAGCGACCACGTTGTCGTAGACGGTCATCGTCGGGAACGGGTTTGGTTTCTGAAAGACCATCCCGACCCTGCGCCTTACCTGAACCGGGTCCACGTCGCTGGCGTAGATATCTTCGCCATCAAGCGTGACCCTGCCCTCCGCGCGGGCGCCGCGAACGACCTCGTGCATCCGGTTCAGACTGCGGATAAACGTGCTCTTACCACAACCCGAAGGGCCGATCAGGGCGGTTACCCTGTTGCGCCTCACCTTCATGTCGACGTCCGCGAGAGCCTTGAAGGAACCGTAGTACATGTTGAGGTCCTCGACTTCCATGACCGGCTCCTCAGGCCGTCCGACGTCGGGTTGGCCGGGAGATTTTTGCCGGGCGCCCACTTTGTCCTTCCGTTCTTTCATGGCCTCCCTGCGATCCACAGTCGTCTCATCCTTTCCAAAGCTTACTATCTCCAAAGCTTTCCGGAAACCACGTCCCGGAAACTATCCACCTGGAACCCGGCCCCTGAAGACAAGCCGGGCGGTCAGGTTCAACGCCAGGATCATGACGACCAGCAAGAAAGCGGCGCCCCACCCAACCTCTCTCACGGCCTCGGTGGGCGAGCGGGCGGCGTTGTAGATCAGGACCGGCAGGGACGGCATCGCCCCCTGAAAAGGCTGGAAGTTGAAGTAGTTGCTGCTGAAAGCCGTAAAGAGGAGCGGCGCCGTCTCTCCGGCGACCCTTGCTATCGAGAGCAGGACCCCGGTTACGATCCCACTCACGGCCGCCGGGACGACCACCCGCAGCGTCGTCTTCCAGCGCGGCACACCGAGCGCCAGGGCCGCCTCCCGGATGGAGCCCGGCACCAGACGGATCACACCCTCGGTCGAACGCGTGATGACGGGAACCATGAGTATGGTCAGCGAAACGGCTCCCGCGAGCGCGTTGTAGCCGCCCATGTTCAACACGAGCAGGCCGTAGATAAAGACGCCCGCGACGATGGAGGGTATCCCGGTCATCGTGTCCGCGACGAACCTGATAAAGCCACCGAGGGCGTTATCACCGTACTCGGCGAGATATATACCTGCCATTACCCCGAACGGTATGCTCATGACGCTCGCCATACCGACCAGTATCAGGGTCCCGACTATGCCGTTGGCGACGCCGCCACCACCGCCGAAGAGCTGGGGGAGGCCCGTGAAGAACTCGGGACTCCAGGCGCCCGCGCCCCTTATTATCACGTAGATCAGAAGGGCGGCCAGCGGCACTATGGCGACCAGCACGCTCGCGTAGGAGAGACCGGTCATCAGCCTGTCCACGAGTTTCCTGCGCCGGTAATGTCCGGATGATGAGGTAAGAGAACTCAAGCCCTTACTCCTCCTCTCGGCTCGTTGGCGAAGACCAGGACCAGAAGCCTGGCGCCCACGTTTATAGCGAACGTTATGGCGAACAGTATAAGCCCGATCTCAAGCAGCGAGGAGAGGAACAGGTCGCTCGCCTCACCAAACGAGCTGGCGATAACGCTCGACATCGTAGCACCCTGCTGAAACAGCGAGGTAAATATTTGGGCGTTGTTGCCCATTATGAGGGTCACGGCCATCGTCTCCCCCGCTGCCCGCCCGAGCCCCAGCACCAGGGCCCCGACGATGCCGTTCCTGGCGTACGGAACTACAGCGCGACTGAACATCTCCCATCGGGTGGCGCCGAGGGCGATCATGCCCTCTCTTTGGGTGTCGGGAACGGCCTGTATGACATCACGCGAGATGGAAGCGACCGTCGGCAGGATCATGATGGCGAGCACGATGCTCGCCGTGAACACGCTGCTGCCTATGTAGCTTCCGGCGAACAGCGGCGTCCAGCCGAAAACCGCCTGGAGCGGCGGCACGACGTAAGTCCCGAGCCAGGGCGCCAGTGCGATGAGGCCCCAGAACCCGTACACGATTGATGGAATGGCCGCCAGAAGCTCCACCACGAAACCTACTACACGGTTGAGACGTCTGGGCGCTATCTCGACCAGGAAACCGGCGATCCCGACCCCCACGAAACCCGCGAGAAGTATCGCTATCACAGAAGATATCGCCGTCCCGTAGATAAAGGTCAGCGCGCCGATCTTCCCCCCGTTGATATCGAAAGCCGTGCTCCATAAGAAACCAAACCCAAACTTCTGCCGGGAGAGGGAAGTGTTGATCCACAACTCGAAGATGATGCCGAACATGATAACCAGCAGGGAGAGCCCGCAGAGAAGCGCCACGAGTTGGAAGATGGCGTCCCCGACGTTACCCCGGCGAAACAGCTTGAAGAACCGTTTCATGTACCTTTCACTCGGGACCCTCCAAAACTCTCACAACCAGACCCCATTTGACCGATCATAGACGAAGACGGCCGGCAAAGGAAGAAAGGGCCTGAGAAAGGCCCTTTCTTGCGACGAAGGTGTTACTACTCGTCTTATCCCTGGTAGCACTTCTGGCCGCCCGCCTTCATGCTCTTTATTATCTGCTCGTCTATCTTCTGGACCTTGGACGGTATCTGCACGTACTCCAGGCCGGGAGCCTGCTTCTGGCCCTGGTGGGT
>JBBPZT010000028.1:0-10150 GCA_038198625.1 Rubrobacterales bacterium | reverse complement strand
GACCGACGTGGCCGACCCGGAACAGGTCGAGGCCGCCGCCGATAAGGTGGAAGAGGAGTTCGGACCCATAGACGTTTGGGTCAACGACGCGATAGCCGTTATATTCGCGCCGGTCAAGGATATCTCCGCGCAGGACTTCAAACGCTCCACGGAGGTCTGCTACCTGGGCGCGGTCTACGGAACCATGGCGGCGCTCAAGCGTATGCTGCCGCGTGATAAGGGCACTATCGTTCAGGTAGGGTCGGCGCTCTCCTACCGGGCGATACCGCTCCAGTCGGCGTACTGCGGGGCGAAGCACGGGATGCGAGGCTTCACCGACTCGCTGCGCACGGAGCTGTACCACGAGAAAAGCAACGTGTACGTCACGATGGCGCAGCTTCCGGCGGTAAACACGCCGCAGTTCAACGTGTCGAAAACCGCCCTGGACAAGCATCCGCAGCCGGTGCCACCGATCTACCAACCCGAGGTTCCGGCCAGGGCCATCTACTACGCCGCCCACCACAAGCGGCGCGAAGTGTACGTCGGGACCTCGTCGGTGATCGTCATAATCGGGAATAAGATCCTACCTGGTCTCGGCGACTGGTACCTCGGCAGGACGGGATACAGCTCCCAGCAAACGGATCAATCCATAAACCCGGACCGGCCGAACAACCTCTACGAGCCGGTCTCCGGCGACCACGGAGCCCACGGTAACTTCGATGGGAAGGCTCACGAAAAGAGCCCGCAGCTCTGGGCCACCGAACACCGCGGCGCCCTGGTGTTGGCCGGCGCCGCCGTCGGCGCGGCTATTTTTGGGCTCGTGCGGCGATGAGAGGCGTTTCTTTTCCGGGAGGTTTGAATGGCTAGCAAAGATTCATATCCACCTATCGGGGACTACGCGCTCATCGCGGACAGCAACTCGGTCGCCCTCGTCTCCCACGATGGGTCCATGGACTGGTGCTGCATCCAGCGCATCGACGCGGGGAGCTGTTTCGGGCGGCTGCTCGACCGCGAGAAGGGCGGCTTCTGCTCCATAACCCCGGTGAATAGTTCTCAGGAACCTTCCCGGAGCTACGTGGACGATTCACTAGTCCTGGAAACCATGTTCCACGCCGAGGGGGGAGAGGCGCGTCTGTACGATTGCTTCACCCTGCCGGCCAGCGAGGAGATGTATCCGCAGCGGCAGATAATTCGGGTTATAGAAGGCGTCAGCGGGCACGTGGAACTCGACCTGAAGATAGAGCCCCGTTTCGATTATGGTTCCCTGAAACCCTGGATCCGCCAGGAAGGAGTCCGAATCTACAGCGCCATCGGGGGCAACGACGGGCTTCTTATCTCCTGCGACGCGGAGATCTCACCAACGGGCAACCACGGTCTCGAAGCCCGCGTAAGCGTCCACGCCGGGGAGCGGGTGCGGCTCTCCATCATCTCCGTGCCGCCCGAGACGCTCGACTACAACATGCCCAAAGCGCCTGAAGCCCGGGAGATAGACCAGCGTTTGCAAGACACCATCGAGTGGTGGGCGGAGTGGGCCTCGGAAGCCCGGTTCGACGGCCCCTACAAGCCGGGCGTCTTGCGCTCGGCCATCGTCTTGAAGGCGCTCATGAACGAGAAAACCGGGGCCATCGCCGCGGCCGCCACGACTTCGCTTCCCGAGAGCCCCGGTGGGGAGATGAACTGGGACTATCGTTATAGCTGGATCCGCGACTCCTTCTTTTCCGTCCGCGCGCTCGCGGATATCGGGTTCGAGGACGCCGCGAATCGCTTCCGCCGCTTTATAGAGCGCAGCGCCGCCGGCAACGCCGAGGAGCTACAGCTCATGTACGGCGTCGGGGGCGAGCGTCGGCTGACAGAGGAGCTTCTCACGGACCTCGAAGGATACCGGGGGGCCAGCCCGGTCCGGCTCGGTAACGCCGCCGCCGGTCAGCTCCAGCTGGACATGTTCGGCGAGTTGCTGGAGCTGTCCTGGCGTTGGCACAAGCGGGGCAACTCTCCCGACGACGATTACTGGCGCTTCCTGGTGGAATTGGTGGACATGACCGCCAACCTCTGGGACCAGCCGGACCAGGGTATCTGGGAGCAGCGCGGCAACCCGCAACACTTCGTCTACTCCAAGGTGATGTGCTGGGCCACGCTCGACCGGGGTCTCAGGCTGGCCGAGGAGTGCATGAGAAAAGCTCCCGAGAAGCGCTGGAAAAATACGCGCGATGAGATCCGGGAAGCCGTCGAGAGCAAGGGCTACGACAAGGAGCGGGGCGTCTTTATTCGGGCTTTCGGCAACAAAGAGATGGACGCCTCCAACCTGCTCATCCCTCGGGTCGGGTTCGTCGACTACCGGGACGAGCGCATGATCCGCACCGCAGACGCCATCCGTGAGGATCTCGACGACGACGGTCTCCTCAAGAGGTTCCCGAACCCGCCGGAGGGCGCTTTCCTGGCATGCTCCTTTTGGCTTGCGGAATGCTTCGCGGAGCAGGGTCGTATAGAGGAAGCCCACGCCGTTTTCGACCGCGCCCTGGCTACCGGCAACGACCTCGGACTCTTCTCCGAGGAGTACGACACCGGTACCAATGAGCTACTCGGCAACTTTCCCCAGGGACTCACGCACCTCTCGCACATCTCCGCGGCCGTTGCCCTCGCGGATCAGGCGGAAATAGGATGATGGAACGTACATCCGCGTGAAGCCGCTGCCGCGGATCGGCAGCTTTGTAGTGTAGTGGACAGGGCCTGAGGTGGATACCAACCAAAGTATTCACGGTTGGCTTGTTGGGCGCTTCGACGACTGAGGAAGCGCAGCTTATACTTTCGTCGACGAAGCGCCCTGGCGCTCGCGGTGAGCGGCCTCGCCGCCTACGTTCTGAAGCAGCCCTTGCTCTTCCCGAGCCCCGGTCCCAGGGCGCTGCTCTTCTTCGAGTCCCCAGGCAAGGGTTGCGCGTAGAACAACGAAGCACTAAGATCATCAGGAGGTGCAGGTATGGATGAAAATTATCGCTCGGATGTCTACCATTGGTTGATCGACCGGTACGATAACAGAGGCGAGGCGCTCTACATGCTCTGCACGGGCTTTGTCGCCATCACCGTCAACGGTCTCGCCGCCTACTTCCTGAAGCACCCACTACTCTTCCCGAGCCTCGCCCCGACGGTGTTTATGTTGTTCCGTCAGCCTCTAGGTAAGGATTGCTGTCCCCGCAACGTCCTCATCGGACATCTCCTGGCGCTTTGCGTCGGCCTCGCTATCTTGTACATCTTCGGGCTTCAGAACCAGCCGAGCGTGCTCCAGGAGGGCGTAACGTTCCCCCGCATATGGGCGGCTTCTCTCTCGGTAGCGGTGACGGAGGCCCTGCTGCTACTCATCCGCAGGCCTCACACTCCTGCGGGTACGACGACCCTGCTCGTGAGCCTCGGGCTCTTCACTACTTCCTCGCAGCTTGTCTCGTTGATGGCCGGTGTCGTGATCCTGGTGGTCGTCGGCTGGATCATCAACCGCTCTCTCGGGGTGAAGGTGCCTCTCTGGGGACCGAAAGACTAGAGTTCGGCGAAGCGGTAGCCGGCTCCGCGGATGGTCTGAATATAGCGGGGGGTTTTGGGGTCCGATTCGATCTTCTTCCGGATATGTTGGATGTGCACGTCCGCCGCGCGGGCTTCCCCGAAGAAGTCTCCGTCATAGAGGTGGCGCATGATCGTCTCCCGGCTGTAGACCCGCCCCGGATGAGAGGCGACGAACGCCAAGACGTCGAACTCCTTGGCGGTCAGGTCGACCCGCTTCTCGTCCACGGTTACCTCGCGACGCATGAGGTCGAGCGTAAGGCCCGGAAACTTCATCCTGTGGTTCCCACCTGCCGCGCTGTTGTCCAGGCTGCGCCGTCTCAAGTGCGCCCGCACCCGGCTGATCAACTCCCGCGGGCTGAATGGTTTCGTAACGTAGTCGTCAGCCCCGACCTCGAGGCCCACCACGATGCTCATCTCGTCGTCTCGCGCGGTTAGCATCACCACCGGCACGTATTTGTTGGCGCCGCCGGCTCCACCGTTCCTTATCTCCCGGCATACGCTAAGTCCATCCATGCCCGGAAGCATTACGTCCAGAATTACCAGATCCGGCGGGTCCGAATCCCGCATGCGTTCGAGCGCCGCCTCCCCGTCTCCGGTGGAAACGACTTTCATCCCCTCGCGGGATAGAGCATGCTCCAGAACTTCTCTTACCGTGAACTCATCCTCAACTACCAGTATCTTTGGCACTACCCCCCTTACGCACTCGCAAAACTTACAACGTAAACTTTGATTGTCTCCCAAAGCTTCCTGCAAGACATGGTCTTTATTATGTACTTTGTTGTATTTTATCAAACCCGGGAAGTTCGATCTTTACGCTTGTTCCGGCGCCTTCTTTGGAATGTATGTTTATGCTACCGTCCATGTTCTCGACCAGTTCCTTGCAGATCGGGAGTCCCAGACCGAAGCCGCTGGAGCTGCCTCTACCTCTGTAGAAGCGCTCGAAGACGTGTGGCAGATCCGCTTCGTTTATGCCCTGGCCTTCATCCCGGATGGTTAGCTCCGTACCGTCCAGCTTCACCAGCAGGTCGCCTTCTTGCTCGGAGTGCTGGATAGCGTTGCTCAGGAGGATCAGTATGCACTGCTCCAGCCGCTCCCGGTCGGCCGCGACGTAACCACCATCGCCTTCCACGCATAACCGCAGGCCAGCGGCGTTGGCCAGAGGTTCCATCCGCCCCACGGTCTCCCGGGCGAGCCCTTCCAGATCCACGGATTCTATATTGGGCTCCCTCCTGGAGCCCGTTCGGGCCAGCCGCAGTAAGGTGTCCGAGAGCCGCTGCATCCGGTAGGCCTCCGTCGAGATGTGACGCAGGAAGCGCTGACGAATCTCCGGGTCGTCATCCTCTTCGGTCAACAGGATTTCCGCGGAGCCGAGGATCGTGGTGATGGGCGTCTTTAGCTCGTGGGCGGCGTTGGCCAGAAAGCGCTGTTGGTTTGCCTCCAGGCGTCGTCCCTCGGAGAGATCACGGATCACGACTAGCACCCCGCCCTTGTGATCGTCGAACTTGGGCAGGTGCTCGACGTTGATCTCCAGGAAGTTCTCTCCTTCGTTCACGCGCGCCTCGAGACATTCCTGATGCTTCGCGCAGCGGTCGACCGCGCCAGGGAGATCAACATCTTCCCACAGGTCCGGGACTTTAATGTAATCCTCCTCGTCATCGACCTCGGCGCCAAGGTTCAGCAAGGTGCGGGCGATGGGGTTGGCGAACATGATGTCGCCTTCCAGGTTGGTCGCCATCACCCCCTCGTTGAGGTTATTCACGATGGCCTTGAGCGTGGCGCTTCTCTCCTCTAGCTGGCTAAAAGAGTCTTGCAGCTTGCCGGCCATGGAGTTGAACGAGACCGCTAACTGGCCCAGCTCATCCTTGAAAGAGGGGTCCAGACGGTACGAGTAGTTTCCCTGCTCCACCTCCTCGACTCCGCGGGTAAAGCGACTCACCCGGCGGCCCAGGAAGGTGGCCATGAGAAGGGCGAGTACGATCCCGATGGCCGAGGCGAGTGCGGCCGCCTCGATGCCGCTGCGCAGGAAGAGGTTGTAGACGGAGACCTCCTCGTTGCCGGAGATGAATACGATCCCACCTTCCATGTTGCCGTTTCTTACCATCGGTACCACTGCTACTCTGTTGTCTCCGAGCTTCTCGTTCCTCCTCTCTCCTTTCGAGGCAGCACGCAGTACCCGCTGGGGCACGGGAGAGAGGATCTTACGGCCCGCGGAGGCGGTTACCTTGCCCTGCCGGTCAACCACTAGCACCTGCCCACCTCCCGAGCGGGCGGCGAGCTTCAGCTTGCTCTGGAGCGGCTGTCTGTCGCCACGCGTGATCGCATCTGCCGCCGCGAAGGCCTTGTCCACAGTGCGGGCCTGTTCGTAGTTTCCCAGGCGATTCTTGACCGCCGGGCTAAGATAGAGGATCAAAGTAGCCACGCAGACTAGCACGATGATTATGACCGCGAGCGGCATCCAGACTCGAAACCTCATGTTCATATCCATACTTATACCCTTTCCTACTCGCCCCGACCAACCGGCCCCTCTTCCGAGATGCCGGATCTCACTCTGCTACACTTCTCGCGAATATCCGGGAGACGTTTTCTCCGGAGGATTGTCCTTTGGCGGAGAGAGGTACCCTTGCTCAGGACCGTTACCGTAACTCGCTACGTAGCCCCTCTGCGCGAGGGTGGTTCGCTGCCGGCGATAGTCGAGGCCGATGACCTGGGGACCTATGTTCTCAAGTTCAGGGGGGCGGGGCAGGGCCGAAAGGCGCTCGTGGCGGAGGTCGTGGCCGGGGAGATCGCCAGGTATTTAGGCTTCGATGTGCCGGAAGTAGTGTTGACGGAACTCGACCCGGAGCTTGCCCGCTCTGAGCCGGATCCGGAGATTCAGCATTTGATTCGTGCGAGCGCCGGCCTGAACGTGGCGCTCGACTACCTCCCAGGCTCCCTCGGCTTCGATCCTCTCGCCTGCCCGCCGGACCCGGTGCTCGCCTCGCGCATCTTGTGGTTCGATTCCCTGCTCGCCAACGTGGACCGCTCCATCCACAATACGAACCTCCTCATCTGGCACGGGCGCCTGTGGCTTATAGACCATGGTGCATCCCTCTACTTTCATCACACGTGGTCCGGTTGGCGGCAGGCGGCGAAGAGGCCGTATGCGGCCGTGCGGGATCACGTGCTGCTCCCCTTCGCGACCGGACTGGAGCAGGCCGACGCCGAGCTTCATCCCAAGCTAACGGCGGAAGTCCTGAGCCGGATACTGGCGCTCGTGCCCGACGAGTGGTTACTGGACGAGCCGAACTTCGGGGGCGCCGCTGAGGTGCGCGCCGCCTATATAGAGTACCTGTCAGCTCGGCTGGAGGAGCCCCGCTCTTGGGTAAGGACGCTGGAGGAGGCACGTGAGCAAGCTCTTTGAGTACGTCCTGCTCCGGGTGGTGCCGAGGCCGGAGCGTGGAGAGTACATAAACGCGGGCGTGGTGCTCTACTGTCCGGGCCTCGGCTTCCTGGACGCGCGTATACACCTCGACACCGGACGGTTGCGGGCCTTGGATCCCGGTCTCGACCCCGAAGCAGTGCTAGAGCACCTGCGGACCGCCCGACAGATCTGCGCGGGTGGACCCGAAGCCGGTGCGCTCGGACGGCTCTCCACCCGACAGCGCTTCGGGCGGGTAGCAGCCCCACGCAGTACCGTCGTGCAATCCTCGCCCATCCATACCGGATTCACCGATGACCCGGAAGAGAAGCTGGAATATCTCCTGCGGGTCATGGTCCATCCGCCGGGAGAGAGATGCGTCTAGTCCAGACTAGAAACTTTAGAAACTTTATCTATAACCTATCCGAATCTCACCGGATTCTTAACGACGGCGTGTAATATATGAGCGTTGCATCATACGGTTGAGACGCAGAGAATCGGCCGTTGAGGACGCAATAGTATTGCCCCGATCGAGGAAGTGCCCTATTGTAGTAGGGCTGCTTTACCGGAGGAGACGAAGATAAAGGCTAGAAGATTAAGTGTAGTCCTGCGAGCGGATGATCGGGTAAAAGGCTTCGGCTACTGTTTGAAGAGCGGGGTAAAGGAATTAGCTGATGTGGATGTCCGGGAGCCGGAGTCCGCCACGTGCGGGAGTAGCACGTGATCCTGGATCTGATCCGGGTGCTGCCCGTTGCGCTTCTGGTAGTTATAGTGCCGGGGTGGTGTTGGTCCCGGTTCCTCGTCGGCTCCGACGATCTCGCGGAGCGGCTGACCTACTCGCTGGCGCTCTCCGTCACGCTGGTCTCCGCCGTTGCGCTCGCCGAGGTACGCATCCTAGGTTCGGGCCTTACGCTCCCCCTGGCTATCCTCTCCGTTGTGATCGTCTTTCTCTCCGGGCTGGCTGTTTACGTCGGGTTTGGAGCAGCCAAAGAGAAAAAAGAGACGATGGTTTTTCGTCCTACTCTGCCTGGTTTCGCCCCCCTGGTGCCGATAACCCTCGCCCTCGGGGTCGTACTCGGGGCGGATCTCCTGTTCTCCGGATCTTTCTGGCAAGCGCGCTCTTGCTGGGGGTGGTTCTCGGAGCCCTGCATTTCCACTGGTCCCATACGTTGGGTCACGCTTCCCGTGGCGCTGCTCTTGCTTCTGGCCGGCATCCTGTACTTCTTTGCTTCCCGCCGGGAAGAGGAGCATCAGCCCCGGCCCGATGAAGAGAACCTCGAAGAGCGTCTCGAAGAGAGCCTGAACCTGCGTCCGAACCGGCTCTCTGGCCTTGCGCGCCGGTTCGCGCTGCCGGCGGTCATTCTGGCGGTGCTCGTACGCGGTTATCTCGGTCCCATCCTGCATGACTGGCCGTTTATCCGCGGCGTCGACAATTACTCTCACGCCGTGATGACGAACCTGATGCTCACCAAAGGACAGATACAACCGTATCTCGTCTATCCGCCCGGTTTTCACCTCCTCACGGCGGAGGTATCCCGCCTCAGCGGAGGAGTCGACCCCTTGCGGATATTCCCGATCCTGGGGCCCGCCTTCCTGCTCCTGCCGACCCTCTCATGCTACGTCCTCGCGCGACGCTTGTGGGGATGGGAGTATGGTGTGGTCGCGGCATTCCTGGCCGGAGGGCTCCTCGGCGGCTCCTACTACTTCTTCGACGACGCCATGTACCCGAACATGATAACGTCGCAACTCCTCCTGGTGATGGCGGTCGCGGCCCTCATACGGCTTTACGCCGTGCCTTCGGTGCGCCACGGGCTTCTCCTCGCGCTGCTCGGCTCGTCCGCGGTTCTCTACCATCAGGTGTCGAGCATGTACGTAATACTCTTGCTCGCGTTTGTGAGCTTGCTGATCCTGCCGAACCTGCTTCTGCGCGACCGGAGAACGGGAATCGTCCTGTTCCTCTCGTTGGCGCTCATGTTCGTCCTGGCGGTCCCCTACGCCTGGAGTACTTACGACCTGCCTCAGATCTTCGCGAAAGTGTTTGAAGGCGGGAAGTCCACGGCCACCGGCAGCGCCGTCAGCATGGCGATAGGTACGCAGAACCCGTATCCTATAGAAGGTCTGATCGGGGCGATAGTCTCCCAGCCCATAGCGTGGCTCGGGCTCCTCGGTACCTTCTTCCTGATCTCCGCTAAAAGCAGTTGGGGATACAGGCCGCGATCGCTGGCGCACTTCACTTTGCTCCTCTGGATCTTGATACTATTTGTCGGGAGCAGGACCACGTACAGCGCGTTTCCGCAGCGCTTCGGCCGTGACCTCGGCATCCCGCTCTCGATACTCGGCGCCTTGGCCCTGATCATGGTTTTCCGCTCGCTCGTCAAGCTGCGCCGGCCCCTGGCAATCTACACGGCGTCGGTGGCGATTCTGCTCATGGTAGGCGTGATGGGACTGCGGGCGGTGCAGAGCTACGCGCAGGCCATAGGCCCGAGCGCCGAGCTTACGACGAACTCCAAGATACAAGTCGCCGGAGACTGGCTCAAAGATCACAACCGCGGCGGCAACATCATGGTCAGCCCCCAATCGAACCAGGTCCCTAGCCGCATGATGCTCGCGATGGGCCACTACAGTGCTATGCAGTCTTTCACGCAGTACCAGATCTCCAACCCAAGGGACCTCCCGCCAGACTATAGTCCCCAGCGTTACCAGGACGAACTCTGGGTTATGTACCATCCCGAAGGACGACAGACGCAGCAGATCCTCAAGAAGTACGACATCCGCTATATCGTACTCTATAAGAGCATGCCCGACAGGCCCGTGGTCCCCTACTGGCAGCTCTTCAAGGCCCGGCCGGACCTCTACCGGATGGCTTTCGAAAACAGCGACGTACTCATCGTCGCGCCCCGCAAGGCTCCGGCGGTACAGGAGCAGGCGCAAGTCTCCAAAATCCTGAACAGGACCCACACGCCATGATACCCTCTCCGGGTTTTCGTGACATATTCTCATCTCCCGCACGCAGTGAACCTCATCCCATATCCGGTGGCTTCACGCGTCGGGCATCGGGGTATAAGAGCGGCTTGTCGGGCGCGGCGAACAGCGAGGATAGAGGTTGAAGAACGAAGTGTTGAAAGACAAAGATAAGGTCCGGAAGGCGGTCGTAGCCCTCGCCGGGATCGGAATCTCGCTGCTTTGCTTTATCCTGTATCTGAGGACGCTCGCGCCGACCGTCCT
>JBBPZT010000027.1:0-16512 GCA_038198625.1 Rubrobacterales bacterium | reverse complement strand
GGTGTGGTTGGCGTTAACGCTGGTGCGGATGAGGCTCCCGTTCTGCGGCACGCCAGGAGGAAGAGCCGGTGTCGTGAAGACGCCGCCGTCCCATAAAGCCTTCCAGAAGACAACGGTAAGTTCGTCCGGCCCGATGAGCACCGGCACTATGGGCGTCTCGGAGCCTAGGGTTTCGAACCCTATAGAGTTGAGACCTTCCCGCAGCCGCCCTGCGTTGTCGAGTAACTTCTCGCGGTGCTGGGGCTCGGTCTCCATCACCTCCAAGGCCTTCAGCGTCACGGCGACCTGCATGGCAGGCAACGCGGCGGTGAATATGAAGGGCCGGGCGTGGTGCTTGACGTAGTTGACGACCGCTTGAGGACCGGCCATGAAGCCACCCACGGAAGCAAAGGACTTGGAGAAGGTACCGATAACCAGGTCAACCTCGTCTTCGAGCCCGAAGTGCTCCGGGGTGCCCCGTCCGCCCTCGCCGAGAACACCGGTGGCGTGGGCGTCGTCCACGACGACCCGCGCCCCGTACCTGCGCGCCAGTTCCACGATGCCCGGTAAGTCGGCGATGTGGCCGCTCATGGAGAAGATGCCGTCGGTGACGATCATTCGCCCCCCCGGCTTGCCCGCGTCGCGCTCCAACAGCCGCTCCAGGTGGCCCAGGTCGTTGTGCCGGTACTTGCGCAGCGTCCCGAAAGAGAGCCTTGCCCCGTCGTAAAGACAGGCGTGGTTCTCGCGGTCGAAGTAGAGGATATCCTGGCGTCCGGTGAGCGCGCTGATCGCCGCCAGAACCCCGAGATACCCGGCGCTGAAAGTCAGCACCGCCTCTGAGCCCATGAAGCCGGCCAGGCGCTGCTCCAGTTCCTCGTGCAGGGCGAGCGTGCCCGTCAGAAAACGCGAACCGGTGCAACTCGTGCCGTAGCGGTCGAAGACCCCAGTCGCCGCTTCCTTCAGGCGCGGGTCCTGGGTAAGTCCGAGGTAGTCGTTGGAGCCGGTGATGATCATCTCCCACCCGTCGACCCAGACCGTACCCCCGTCTTGCTCGGAGATGGTTTTGAAGTAAGGGTAGACGCCCAGATCCTTGGCTTCGTCGGCCCTGGTGAAAGCGTAAGCTTTGTCGAACACGTCTCCAGGGTAGGAGTCGCCATTCTCCAATCCAGACTCCGGTAGTTCCTGGATGTGGCCGAAGTTTATACGATCTGGCAAGTCATCCCTCCAGTGTCTATGATCGGCGCTCTATGAGTTGTCCAAGTGTATCTTCTTGGACAAGCCCTGAATATACACGATACTCACGCAAGCTACACGTAGAGAGTTTTACGAGATTCCCTTCTGTAGGTCACTCCCAACGAGGGGTTATCACATCGTCCACCTGCAGGAAGAGGAAGTGATCGAAGTAGTAGTGGACGAGGAGCGCCGATAGCACCACGGAGTAGAAAGAGAAGTAGTGCTGCTGCATCGGGTCTCCCGCCCAGATGCCGGCGTACATGATGAAGCCGCGCACGAGCAAGTAAGCGGCTCCGGCTCCGAGGGTGAAGAGGAAGCACATCCAGTACAGGCTCTTGCCGCTCCGGGAGAGCCTGTTCACGTACTCCGACCCGATGAGCCCCCGTTCGGAGCGCACCCGGTTGATGTACAGGACCACCGCCAGGTACTGGAAGGAGTGCCAGACGTTCAGGCCCTGAAAGGCGACGTCCAGGTTGTGCATGGCCGGCGTTATGAAGAAAAGGACCGACGCGAGGCTCATGTGGAGCGTCTTCGGCACGTGCAGGAGTCCCACACGCCACTCCCAGAGCGTCTTGATGATGAAGGCGGCGAAGAAGGTGAAGAAGGCGGCCATCGCCAGGGGGCCGAAGAAGTCCAACTTCAGGAAACTCGGGAAGAGAAGCGTACGGCCGCCGGTCTCGAAAGGACCTCCCGCGAGGTTTATCCCGCCGACAACGAGCGGTTCGCCGACGAACTTGTAGGTCGCCACCGGGTAGAGGCTCGTCATGAGGAGCCCGTAGTCTATAACCCGCGACCACAGACGCCAGCGGCGCAACTCCTTACCGCGCTGGTCCTTGAAGCGGTAAGAGTCGGCGATGTAGGCGGCCTGGTGGATCACGTGTAGAGGCCCAGAAAAAGAAGATGGTTACGAGCAGCGTGAGGTTGTAGATAGCAAGCGACACCACGATCAGCGGCATGAAGTACGCCCCCTTAATGTAGCGCCGGTAGCGCTGCCGGAAGCGCGGCTCCATGAAGGTCATCGTGTAGGTGGCGAACAGGTGCGGACCCCCGATAAACGCTGTGACGGCCAGGTCCACGACGACATTCGAGAACCCTCCTATCCGGGCGAACAGGTGAGGTACGATCAGCAACACGCTGGAGAAGATGATGAACAGCAAGTCGTATCCGGGTGAGACCAGCCACCTGTCGCTGGAAGAACTTTTCGATGTCGCCGGTGCGGAGATAGTCGTCAAGTGGTCACCATTCTCCAGTAGTTTATGGCCAATAATTCTACTAAATACCCCTACACGCCCAAGAGGTCAATATTCTCCAAAATAGCGGCAACGGAAACACGAGATATATCCCAGGGGTAGATGGGACAAATTGCCCACTTCAAGCTAGGACGAGTACGAAAGTAACCTCCGAGTAGGAGTAAGTGGTGCGTGTACTGAAAAGGAGGTTCACAGCGCTGACGGAGGATCCCTCCATCGTCTTTATCATCGGTATGAGGATCAACAGACTTCTGGCGTTCAACAAACGGGGCCGACGGCACCGGCGATGGGTTCCATGTTGCTAGAGCTATACCGTGCCCCGGAGAACTCCTGAGACGGAGCTTTCATTCCGGTAGGATAAGATGAAGTTGTGAGCGACGGAACCAAAAACTACCGGCGCAGGCCCAAACCGAACCCCTTTGCGAAGCTCTGGTTTGCACTGGCCCTCGCGGCTATGACGCTCGCCCTGATCCTCCGGGACCGGCGCGGGAGCAAGGCGCCCGGCTCCCTGGTCCAGATGTCGCCAGAGATAGTCGCCGGTTCGTGGCGAGTCGGGGACTTCATCGTCGCCCTGAAAGAGACCCCGGACGGTTTGACACTGAACGTGGAGCATGGCGCCCGGCCGGACCTCCCCTTGTGGAGCAGCGTTCCCGGAAAGAGCTTCGTCTCGGCCGCCCGAGGACGGGAGACAGTCAGCGACACCAGGGCGCACTATTTCATCACCGACAAAACCTTCGAGGAATACTCGGACCAGACTATCGACCACGTCGAACAGGGTGACCAGGGAATCGTCATCTCCGGGCGTCTCAAGGGTAAGAATACTTCTAGGGAAGTTGGATACGAGGTCGTCTTCTCGCAGGCTTCAGCAAGCCGATTGGGCTTCGAGATCCGGGTGGGAGAACCCTGCAACCGTGTTTATCTGACCTACTCCTCTTCCGCCGGGGAACGTTTCTTCGGCTTCGGGACACAGTACACGTACTTCGACCTGAAGGGGAGGCGGGTGCCGATCTTTATCGGAGAACAGGGAGTCGGACGGGGCGCCCAGCCTATAACCCTGATGGCAAACCTGAAGTCCGGGGCGGGCGGGAGCTGGCACAGCAGCTACGCCTGCGTGCCGCACTACATCACCAGTGAGTTGAAGTCCCTGTTCCTCGAAAACCACGAGTATTCCGTCTTCGACCTGCGCGCGAAAGACCGGGTGCGGATCGAGTTGTTCTCCTCGCGGATGCGCGGCCAGATCGTCAGCGGCGGCTCTCCGGTGGAGCTGATAGAAGGCTACACGGAGTTTGCGGGCAGGATGCGTCCCCTGCCGGAGTGGGTCCTCGACGGCGCGATAGTAGGGACTCAGGGCGGCACCGATAAGCTATTGGAACTGAAGCATCGACTGGATATTCTTGACACTCCTATTGCGGCCTTCTGGTTGCAGGACTGGGTCGGGCACCGGCTCACGAGCTTCGGCAGCCAACTCTGGTGGAACTGGGAGCTCGACGACGAAGCTTATCCTCGCTGGAGGTGGAACTGGGAACTGAACGCAGAGAACGGGTACGCCCAGGAGAATACGCTAAGGGAGCAGCTAGAGGACGAGAACATAAAGCTCATGACCTACGTCAACCCGTATCTGGTAGACGTTTCAGAAAAGGGCAGCTACCGCAGGAATATGTTCGGAGAGGCGGCGGACGCGGGTTATCTGGTAGAGAACCAACTCGGAAACCCATACGATGTCGCGATCACCGACTTCTCGGCGGTCCCGCTCGACCTGACGAACCCCGATGCGCGGGATTGGATGAAGGGCATCTTGCGGAGCAAGATCGAGCTACTAGGGGTCGCCGGCTGGATGGCGGATTTCGGTGAAGGTCTTCCCCACGACGCGGTTCTCTCCTCCGGCGAGAGCGCCGCAAGCTACCACAACCGCTACGCCGAGGAGTGGGCGCGCCTCAACCGCGAGGCGATCCGGGAAGCCGGGCACGAAGACGACGCGGTCTTTTTCAGCCGCTCCGGGTACACCAGGAGTCCCCGTTACAGCACCCTGTTCTGGCTCGGTGACCAGCTCGTAAGCTGGGACCGGTACGACGGGATCAAAACCGCCGTCACCGGCCTCCTCTCCAGCGGGATCTCCGGTTACAGCCTCAACCACAGCGACACCGGCGGCTACACGGCTGTGAGCAGCTCCATCAAGAACTATCATCGCTCCAAGGAACTGTTGCTGCGCTGGATCGAGCTGAACGCTTTCACCGCCGTGTTCCGGACCCACGAGGGAAACAAACCCGAGGTCAACCACCAGATCTACTCCGACGACGAAACCCTCCGGCACTTCAGTCGCTTCGCCAGAGTCTACAAAGCCTGGAAACCTTACAGGATGGATCTCGTGGCCGAGGCTTCCCGCACGGGCCTTCCGGTCGTGCGCCACCCTTTCCTCCACTACTGGGACGACCCCGAGGCGCGCCGCCTGGAATACCAGTTCATGGTCGGCCCCGAGCTTATGGTCGCCCCCGTCCTGGACACTGGAGAGAAGAGGGTAAAAGCCTACCTGCCGCGCGGCCGTTGGGTTCACCTGTGGTCAGGCGTGACCCACGGCTCTCCCGAGAGAGGCGTACACCTGAAAGTTGATGCGCCGGTTGGAGAACCGGCTGTCTTTTACCGGGAAGGCTCAGAGGCCGGCCGCCAGTTCAGGGAGGAGCTAGGAAGACAGGGATTCGTCCGCTAGCTTCAGTCCACCCAGTCGAGGCCGGTCTGTCGGGCGAAGCGGCGCAGGAGCGAGGCGTTGTGTCCGGGGAAGAGGGCGAGGTGGTGGGGCATCCCGGCGTGGCAGAGTTCCTCGAACCATTCGTACACGTCGCGGTCCGGGACTTCTACGAGGCCGTTGGTGCCGGGTAGAGGACGCCGGGGCTGGATGGTCTTTGCGTCGTGGGCCATCAGATGGTAGCGACCGTCGCAGCGCCAGAGCCTGAAGATCGTGACGGGCTCGTCGGCCTTCAGGTTGGCGTCGACGACGAGCGGCTTAGGGACGTTAAAGTGCTGCGCGAGCCGCGGGCCGTAGGTGCTCCCGATAGGATCGCACATGGTCAGGGGGGCGTTACCGGGGTGCCAGAGGGTGATGGTCTCCCGATCGTGCTCCAGCCAGTCCGAGAGGTAGCCGGGACCGGAACCGAGTAGCTTCCCGATCAGGCACGAGAGCGCCCCATCCACGTCGCCTTCCATCGCGTTTGGATAACCTTCGGTGGTGAGGCGCACCATCGCGAGGTACGCCCACTGCCCGACCACGTTCGGCAACTCGGGCCAGCAGCGGATCGCGAAAGCATCCAGGCTCTCCTCCCCGGCGAGTTGCTTCATCGCCAGATAGTAGCGCGAGTTTATGTCCAGGTCTTCCTCAGCCACGTTCTCGAACGGCAGCTCCAGTTCCAACACCTGCTTCACGTCATCCCGAACGGCCTCTTCCGGTATAGCGTTGGTGCTGTCTATGAACTCCTGCAGACCAAAGTGGTGTAG
Organism: Rubrobacterales bacterium; assembly: GCA_038198625.1. GTDB lineage: Bacteria > Actinomycetota > Rubrobacteria > Rubrobacterales > Rubrobacteraceae > JBBPZK01. The sequence continues at coordinate 10,564 of JBBPZT010000027.1, read as the reverse complement.
CTGCACGCCGAGCGCCGAGTCGAGGTCGAAGGGGTCCGGGTGCATGTCGATGAAGCCGGGGGCATGGTAGCCGATGAGGCCGACCTTGGCGCTCTTCAGGCGGCGTGTCGCCGCGCAGACCCGGACCGCCTCGTCGAGATCCCTTCGCAGCCGCTCGTCATCGGACGCGCCGTAGACGACCTCGAAGGGACGCCGGAGCTGCCGCAGGATGGCGGCGAAAACGTGGGTCCCGACCAGCGAGCAGGAACTGACCATCCTCCCTTCCTGCCGCTCGGGCGTAGCCCAAAGGATAACCGGTCCGTCCCAGAGCTGGGCCATAACTGGAGCCAGGCGGCCGTCACCCATCGTCGGCTGGAGTGTGACCAGGACCTCACACCGCTCCTCGCGGCATCGCGCCACGGCCTTGCGAAGCGACGCGTCGTCCACCACCGTCTCGGGGATGAAGGCTTCGTAGGAGGAGCTTTTCAAGAAATTCCGGACGTTCTCCGTGACCTGCCGGTTCCACTCCTGGTCGAAGCCGGGCCGCTTGCGCCCTAGGAAAACGACACCCAGCTTCGTCCCGCTATTATCCATCACGTTTTCAAGCTTCCTCTCTCCAGGGCCGCCGGAGCATTCGGAGGGTACGCGGCCAGGCCTTCTCCGACCAGCGGCTCCAGCCACGCCCTAAACTCCTCGGACATCTTGTCAGGTGTACCTATCCATTCTTCGGGCAGCGGTTTCTCGATACCCGCAACCCGGTCCAGAGGAACCTCCGCGACCTCCACTTCGTAATGGGGCTTTTCGGTCCTGTGGAGGGCGAACATCACACCGGAACGCCCGGCGCTCAGGGCTTTGGCGGCACTGGACCCGAGCATCCGGGCCTCCTGCCGGTCACGGTCTGAGACGGCTAAAGAGTAGCTCCTCTGGCCCATCCCGAGCAACTCACCACGGGCGGGTAGACCGGTTTCCTCTCTCACCCGGCGCGCCAGCTCCCGCGAGACGCCGCCGAGGACCGGAGACTCGAGGCCGGCCTCGGTCGCGGTAGGAACGAGACCTTCGCTGACGACGGCGACCGCGTAGCCGTAGGCGCGGCGAGTCTCCCTCACTGATTCGATGAATTCGTCCGGGTCGAAGGGACGCTCGGGGATGTAGATCAGGTGCGGCGGGTCCTCGGGGCGCTCTTTGAGGTATCCGGAGCTCAGGGCTAGCCAGCCGACGTTACGTCCCATGGTCTCCAGAACCCGCACCGACTCGAAGTTGCGCATGGATTCGAGGTCCTTGCCGACGTCCCGCACCATCGTCGCGACGAACCGGGCGGCGCTGGCGAAGCCGGGCGCGTGATCCGTCCCGGCAAGGTCATTGTCTACTGTCTTCGGTATCCCGACGACCGCGAGCGCGTATCCCATTCGACCGGCGGCCCGTTCGAGTCCGCGACAGGCCCACATGGTCCCGTTTCCACCGATCAGGGCGAGCCCTCGAACGTCTTTCCTTTTGAGGTTACCGACGTACCGCTCGAAGTCTTCCTCCTTCAACGGCCACCGTCCCGCCCCCAACCAGGCACCGGGCATGGCGGTGATACGCTGGTAGCGCTCGACCGGTCCTTCGAGGGCTATGAAGCGCTCCTCGTCGATACCCTGGAGACCGTTTATGACACCGTAGACTTCGTGGTCGCGGAGAGCCTCTTCCAGGAAACCGAAGAAGCTCTCGTTCATGACCGCCGTCGGGCCTCCGGCCTGGCCGATAGCTATCCTCTCAGCCATCAGTAGTTTTTCCGATCAAAGCGCGCACGGACCGCTACGACTTGCTAATGATGCTCTTTAGCTTCTCCTCCAGCGTGCCCAGTGCTTTCTTTGTCGGCGCCTGTCCTTTGAGGGCGCTGTTGAATTCCTGTGCCATCTCTAGAGACATGTCCGCGTAGTACGGCGAGCGCGGGCGGGGTCTGGTGTTCTTCAGGACTTCCTTTGCTAAGGCGGCGATCGGCACTTTGTTCAGGATCTCCTTGTCCTGGTAGAGATTCTGGCGGGTGGGCATGGTCGCGGTCCCGAGGGTGAAGGCCTTTTGCTGCTCGGGAGCGGTCATGAACTTGATGAACGGCCAGATCTGATCCATCTTGCTCTTCGACTGGGCGTTGACCATGAAGTTCCATCCACCCAGGCAACTCACGCTGTTGTTGCCCTTGTTCGCAACCGGCAGACGCGCGATACCGACCTGATCCTGCTTCACCCTGGAGAGCTTTGGATCCGCCAAAAGCCCGTAGACGAAGGTCCAGTTGCGCATGAAAACGACGTCGCCGTTGGTGAAGGTTCCCTGAGAGTCCTGCGTGGTGTAGTCAGTGTTCGCCCGCGGGGCGATACCGTCCGTGATCATGCTCCGCCGCAACTTGAGCCCCTCCACGGAGCTTGGGCTGTTTACGACTACTTTGTCGCCCTGCAGGACGTCGCCGCCGGCGTTCCAGATCCACTCCAGGGCGTCCGCAACACCGCCTTCGTCCTGGCTGCCCTGGAAGACGTAGCCGAACTTCGTGCCGGAGTCAGACCTTATCTTACGGACCATGCTCTTCATCTCGTCCCAGGTTTTCGGCGGCGAGTCGAAACCGCTTTTTTTGAGGAGATCCTTACGATAGTAGAACATCCCGGCGTCGGTGTACCACGGGACGCCCCAGGTCTTGCTCTTGTATTCGAGAGACTGCACGGGTCCGCCGAGGAAGTCCTTCTTCATGGAGCCCGTAAAACGGTCGGAGATGTCGAGGATCCAACCTTGCGCTGCGAACTGGGCCGGCCAGATCACATCCCCGGCGATCACATCGATGTCCGACTGCCCGCTCTGGAGCTGATTTTTTATCTGCTCGAAGTAATCGCTGCTGGCGGCCGGCATCTGACGCCAGCGCACTTTTATCTTGCCCTTGTTCTGCTTGTTGAACTTGTCGATGAGCTTCTGCAAGGTCCCCGACTGCTCCGTCGCGTAGGCGAAAACGAGGCTCTTGCTCCCTCCCCCGCCCTGGCTACTGCCGCCGCACCCCGAGACTCCAAACAAGCTCGCTCCCGCGAGCCCTGCCCCACCGAGCTCCAGGAACCTCCTGCGGCTGATCTTCTTCCCGGCGGAGCTTCCAGTGGAGGCTGCTCTCCCTCTGTCTTGATCGACCATTAGCCTTACTCCTTTCCCCTGCTTTTCCCTTCTTTTCCCAGGGCTCAACATTATCGCGCGGGCGTGGTCGTCCGCGCCAGAGACCATCCTCGTCACGGCGGGGTGGAAGGAAACGCCACGCCATACTCTCGCGCAAGCATTTCCAACTCTTTTTGGACGGCGGACGGCAATACTACGCCCCTCTCCGAGTTCTCCAGGAAAGTCCTGTAACGCCGCTCCCCCGGATACAGAACCTCTGTCTCCCCGGTTGGCGGGACGGCCTTGACCTCCGCGAGGAGTTGATCCACCTGCCCGTAGTAATCTTCGGCCGGCGTCCAGCGAGAGACATCCAAGAGTACGAAATTGTGGCCCACGTTGGCCGCGGAACCACCGTCCGCGTAAATATTGCCCACGTGCGGCCCGAACGCTGCCCCGGAGAGCACCCCGGACATCATCTCGACCGCGAGCGCCAGCGCGTAGCCCTTCGCCCCGCCGAGCGGCATCATGGCTCCCTTGAGGGCGGCGGCCGGATCGGTAGTGGTTTTCCCCGTCTCGTCTATGGCCCAGCCTTCAGGGATCTCCGTTCCTTCTTTGTCGGCGAGGATGATCTTGCCGCGGGCGACGACGCTGGACGACATATCCACAATCACCGGCGGCCCGTCCCTCGTCGGGAAGCCGAATGCTACAGGGTTGGTGCCGAAGTAGGCTTCCTTCCCGCCCCACGGCGCGATCCCCGGCGGCGTGTTCGTCGTGGCGATGAGCGCCATGCCCTCCCGGCAGGCCGTCTGGCAGTAATAAGCGGCCGTTCCGAAGTGGTTGCTGTTACGGACGCCAACACCCACTATTCCGGTCTCCCTCGCAACCGGTACGGCTTCTTCCAGGGCGCGGTGAGAGACGACCTGGCCCAGCCCGTTGCCCCCGTCCACGCTCAGCACGGAGCCCGAACGCTCGATCCTAATCTCCGGTCGCGCGGAGATTCTGCCTTCCTCCAAGCGCCGGACGTAGATGCCGAGGCGGCTGATCCCATGACTGTCCGCCCCTTCCAGGTTGGCCCGGACCAACGAATCCGCCACGACGGCGGCGTCCTCCGCGGGCACTCCGAGTCGCGCCAGCACCTCCTCGCAGACGTTTCTTAGCTTCGCCGGATCGTGGCTCGTGACGGTCACGGTCCTCCTCAACCCACCACGCACAGCGACGGCTCGCCCCGGAGCACCTTCATAACTTCCCGCGCCACCAGCACGGAGGTGTTGACCTGGGCTTCTTCCGTGAGACCGGCTATGTGCGGGGTCAGGATGACGTTTTCCTGTTTCAGAAGCGGGTTGTCGTCCGGGACCGGCTCCCGCTCCAACACGTCCAACACCGCCCCGCCGATGAACCCTTCGTCCAGTGCCCGGCTCAGGTCCACTTCGTCTATCACCCCGCCGCGGGACGTGTTGATCAACCACGCTCCCGGCTTCATTTTCCGGAAGGTAGGCAGCGAGAACAGGCCGCGAGTTCCGGGATTCAGCGGCACGTGAAGGCTCACGAAGTCTGAAACGTCCAGCACATCGTCGAGTTCCGTCAGTTCCACTCCGGTCTCGACCACGGGATAATCGTAGGGTGCAACGTAGGGATCATAACCGACTACCCGCATCCCGAAAGCTTGCGCGCGGCACGCTACTCTTTGCGCTATCTCCCCTACCCCGACGAGCCCCAGGGTCTTGCCGTAGACTTCCGTGCCGGTGAAGCGTCTGCGGTCCCAGTTACCAGCCCGTACGTCGTCGTTCGCGTCGCGGAGGGTCCTCGAACGGTCGAGCATCGCCGCCATTACGTACTCCGCCACCGCCACGGCGTTCGCGTTGCGCGCGAAGACGACCGGGATGCCGCGGGCGCGGGCGATGTCGAGGTCTATGTTGTCGAGGCCCACGCCGAGGCGGCCGACCGCTTTGAGCGCCTCTCCGCCCTGTAGCAGCGCAGAGTCAACCCTAGTCTGGTTCCGGACGATCAGGGCGTCGGCGGTTTCGACTTTCTTCCGCAGCGCTTCGGGGTCGCGCCACAGATCGGGATCGTACTCGACTGTGGCGGAGGCTTCGAGTTCCGCCAGACCTTCCGGCCAGATCAACTCCGCGACCACCACTTTCATCCGCCGCCCTCCCCATCCGTATCCGGCAGGATCGCCGTCTCCACGGACCTCAAGTGCGCCAGCATCGCCCAGCGAGCACCATCCGGGTTGCGGGCCTCTATCTCCTCCAGGACCCGCTCGTGCTCTTCCAGCGATCGCCTCGCGCGTCCGGGTATGTTCAACGTCTCGTGCCTGGCCGTCGCCAAGAGGTCCAGGAGCGTGAGCATCACCCTTACCAGGACCAGGTTCTGCGACGCCTCGGCGATCGCCACGTGGAACTGGGCGTCTTTCTCACTCAGAACCTGCGCGTCCTCCGGGTTCGAGTGAGCCTCATCGAGTATCTTTCGCAGTCGCTCCAGGTGGTGGGCGCTTCTCTTGCGGGCGGCCCATTCGGCCCCTTGCGCTTCGAGTACCCTCCGAACATCGAAGAGATCCCTGAGACCAGTTCCCCGTACAGGTAGGACGTTCGCCAAGGCGTCCAGGTGACCGATCATGTTCTCCTCTCCGGTCGCGACGAAGATGCCCGCGCCACGCCGGACCTGGAGGATGCCGCGTCCGGCGAGCGTCTTAACGGCGTCCCGGATCACCGTGCGGCTGACCCCGAACTGTCCGGCCAGTTCACGCTCCGGCGGCAGCCGGTCACCTGCTTCGAGCTGACCGCCGATGATAGCGTCGGAGATCTGGGAGATGATCTTCTCGCTGAGAGCCCTGTTGTCCGGGATCGGCTCGAACACGACCTCTCCCAATGCTCTACGCGCTCTGGTAGAGCTTGGTCATTACGAACTCCCGGTGCCCCAGAACCTCGGCCGCCGTCATCCGCCCGTTTACGGTGCGCCTCAGATTCTCCATAAGAAGCTCTCCAGCTTTCGGCAACTTCAACTCCCTGGAGAGCAGCCCGCTCACGTCTACGTCTATGTGCTCGGCCATCTTTCTAACGGTGTTAGGGTTGGCCGAGAGCTTTACGACCGGCTCTATCGGGTTGCCGACGATGTTGCCCTGGCCGGTCGGGAAGAGGTGGACCACCGCACCCCCGGCGGCCATCAGCGTTACGAACTCTGCCGCCGCCGAGGAACTGTCCATGAAGTACAGCCCCGATCCATCCTCCGGAGCCTCCGCCGGCTCCAGAACCCCGATGACTTCCTTCGTACCGGTCTTCTCGATGTTGCCGAGCGCCTTCTCCTCTATTGTCGAGAGACCGCCCGCTATATTCCCCTGCGTCGGCTGCGACCCCAGCAGGTCGGAGCCGCGCTCCTCTATCGCCGAGACATATGCCTTGTAAGTGCTCATGAACTTCTCTTTCAGCTCCGGCGTCGCCATCCTCTCGGCGATCAGGTGCTCCCCGCCGGTTAGCTCCGAGGTCTCGCCGAAGAAGACCGTGGCCCCCTCGTCCAGGAGACGGTCCACGACCACCCCGACGGTCGGGCACGAGCCGAGCCCGGTCGTCGTGTCCGACTCGCCGCACTTGATGCTGACCGTGAGCTCGGAGAGTTCCACCTGCTCCCGGCGCATCTCGGATGCGTTCTGTGCGAACTCTTTCGCCTTCCACGAGGCGCACCGGACGGTCTCCAGGTCCCCGTATCCCTCGATAGAGAACGCGGCCACGGGCTTGCCGGTTTCGGCTATGCCGTCGGCTATTCTCTTCGTCCAGTTCTCCTCTATCCCGATCACGACGACCGCCGCCACGTTCGGGTTGCGGCCGGTCCCGATCATGGTCCGGAAGTGGAGATCCAGATCCTCCCCGTACTGCAACCGCCCGTAGGAATGCGGCAGCGCCAGCGTCCCCTGAATGTGAGAGGCTACCGCCTCGCACGCCGCGTTGGAGATGTCATCCACCGGCAGGATTATGACGTGGTTGCGTATCCCGACCCGGCCGTCCTCGCGCCTGTACCCGTAAAGCTCCAAACCTACCACCTAGCACTCTTGAGGTTGTGGGTATGCACGTAATCCCCGACCCCGAAGCCCTCCGGCGACCGGCCGATCCTGATACCGTACTCGATCACCTCTCCACCACCCCCGCACTCCTCCACCGCGATCTTGTGCCCCAGCGGTATGTCCCCGTTGGCCGATACCTCCACGGTCGAATCGTCATCCATATACACCCCGGTTACCGATTCACCACCCTCGATGTCCGAAGTCGCCACCCCCACATGATCTCCACGTTTGTGGATCAAAAACTTATGCAAAAGCTTCTCTCCTATCCGCATCTAGACACCACCCCTCGCCATTTGGTGATACCAAAAGCACCCTATATGCTAGCATCCTGCCCGATTCTGGGCAAGTACCTCTCCTTCTCGGGCATCCGGACAGGACTTCTTGACAGGTCACCATGTATTGGTATAACCTAATACCAATCGTCTGGGGATGAAAGGGTGAGAACAGGGGCAAGCGTGACTGACGTAACAAAGTCCATCCTTATCGGCGGGGAGTGGCGGGTAGGCCACTCGTCGCGGGAGGTAAAGAACCCGGCAACCGGCGAGGTCGTCTCGCAGCAGGCTGAGGCAGGCAGGGATGAAGCCAGGGAAGCCATAGACGCCGCCTCCGGGGCTCTCGGGGGTTGGCGCGGGACCTCCGGGTTCGAGCGGTCGGCGATTCTCGGTCGGGTGGCGGCGCTTCTTTTGGAGCGGGCTGATGAGATAGGCGAGACACTCGCGGTGGAGAGCGGCAAGTTGCTGGCGGAGGCTGTCGGCGAGGTACGTTTCTCTGCAGATTACTTCTCGTGGTTCTCCGGGGAGGCGAGGCGGTTGGAGCAGATCTCGGCAGTAGACGGGAGGGCTAACGGGCCGCAGTTGGTGGTCAGGAAGCCGGTCGGCGTGATCGCGAGCCTGACGCCCTGGAACTTTCCGGTCTCGATCCAGGCGCGCAAGATAGCCCCGGCGCTCGCCACCGGATGCACCGTCGTGGCGCGGCCCAGCGAGCAAGCCCCGAATTCCGTCATCCAACTCTTCGAGTGTCTGGAGGAAGCGGGGTTGCCGGACGGGGTAGCAAACCTGGTAACGGGACCGGCTTCGGAGATTACTGAAACCCTCCTGGAAGACGCGCGGGTGAGGCTCGTCAGCTTCACCGGCTCCACAGGCGTCGGGAAGATGCTCTACGAGAAATCATCCTCGACGATGAAGAAGCTGGCGTTGGAACTCGGCGGGTGTGCCCCGTTCATCGTGCTCGAGGACGCGGACCTCGAGGTCGCCCTGGATCAGGCGATGATCGCCAAGTTCCGCAACTGCGGCCAATCCTGTGTGGCGGCCAACGCTTTCTACGTCCACGAAACCCTGTACGAAGACTTCGTGGCGGGTCTGGCGGAGCGGGTCAAAAACCTGAAGCTCGGGGACCCACTGCACGAAGATACAACGCTCGGACCACTCATCAACGCCGTACATCGGGACACCATGGAGGAGCTAAAAGAGCAAGCGCTCGCTTCGGGCTTCGAGCCGGTAGCCTCCGCTGCGCCACCCGGAGAGAACGGAAGTATTTCGCCGGAGTGTTTCTTCGCGCCGGAGGTGCTCGCAACTTCTTCATACGAGAAGGCCGACCAGAAACTCTTGCAGACGGAGATCTTCGGCCCACTCGTCCTGGTAGCCGGGTTCTCCGACGCGGGACATCTGGTCCGGGACCTCAACCGCAACCCACTCGGGCTCGCGGGCTACGTGTTCTCCGGAAGTGCAGCGAAGGCGACGCGTGTGGCGACGAGCCTGGAGGTCGGTATATGCGGCATCAACGAGGGCGTCGCGAGCGCCGTGAACGTGCCGATGGGCAGTGTAAAAGACAGCGGCCTCGGCCGCGAGGGAGGACACGCCGGCATGGAAGAGTTTCTGGAAGCCCAGTACATCGCCGTCAAGGGACCCCCTCTCTCAGCGTGGATCGGTAGCTAGCAAGGAGGTTAGAGTGTCATGCACAGCCTGACGGTACGCTCCAAGCGGGACATCATCGACTTCGTCAACTCTCACGACAACCCCGGTCGCGGCACGATCATGGTGCTGATCGCGCTGGGCGGTATATTTATCGACGCCTACGACTTTACAAGCCTGGGCATAGGGATAGATTCCCTCCAGAAACAGCTCTCCCTGAGCCCCTTCGAGCTTGGCAGCGTCACCGCGATCATGGCGCTCGGAGCGTTGTTCGGAGCCCTGGGCGGAGGCTACGTCACCGACAGACTCGGCCGCTTCAAGACATTCATCATAGATTTGATCTGCCTCGTTGTAGCGGCCCTAGGGACCGCCCTCTCGCCGAACCTGGCGTGGTTGCTCTTCTTCCGGTTCCTTTTGGGCGTGGGGGTGGGAATGGACTTCCCGGTGGCCTTGAGCTTCATCGCCGAGTTCACCAACTCGCGTACGAAGGGAAGGTTCGTCAACCTCTGGCAAGCGATGTGGTACATCGCGGCGGCGTCCACGGGCATAATCGCCCTCCCGATCTTTTTCTCCATAGGAGATTCCGAGAATTTGTGGAGGTGGGCCGTCGGGTTCGGGGCGGTTCCGGCCCTGATCATACTGATACTGCGACTGATCTACCTGGACGAGAGCCCCATGTGGGCGGCGCATAACCTCGGACTGCGCGAAGCATCGGACATCCTGGAGAAGAACTACAACGTGCGCGTGACCGTCTCGGAACTCAAGGAGGCAGCCGTCACCCACAGCAGGGCGAAGCTCGGTTCCATCTTCCAGAAGGGTCTCAGGGCGCGCACGGTACTCTCCTCGATCATCGCCTCGACCCAGAGCATGGAGTACTTCGCCGTGGGTTTCTATCTGCCCTCCATCACGGCCCTCATATTCGGCAAGGGTATCCTGTTCGCCATCCTGGGGGCCATAGTTTTCAACATCTTCGGTATCGTGGGCGGCCTGAGCCAGTCATTCCTCACCCAAAGACTCGGTATATGGAAGCTGGCGTTCATCGGCTACTGTATCGCCGCCGCCAGCCTGCTCGTGGTTGGCCTGACGAGGGACAACATCCCGGCCTACCTGGGCGCTTTGCTCATAGGTTTCTTCATCTTCGGCCATTCCTTCGGCCCCGGGTCCCAGGGTATGACGATGGCTACCCTCTCGTACCCTACCGAGTTTCGGGGCATAGGTTCCGGCTGGGGGCAGAGCATGGTGCGGGTGGGAAGCATTCTGGGCTTCTACGTCTTCCCCCTCGTTCTGGCGACCGCCGGCCTTACGCACACCCTTCTCTACCTGACCGCCATACCGCTTATCGGCCTGGTCGCCCTGCTTTTCATCCGCTGGGACCCTATAGGACAGGATGTCGAGCAGATGCCGGAGACGGAAGCGGAAGCCCTCGCCGTCCAGAGCAACGGGGAATATGGACGAGACCAATCGTAGCCTAGATCACGAACGGGGAGGTAAGACTTATGGATACGAACAACGTAGGTAT
>JBBPZT010000026.1:0-11529 GCA_038198625.1 Rubrobacterales bacterium | reverse complement strand
GGTCCGAATCGTCGAGATCGAAGGTATAGATGCCCAGGCCGATGGTGGAACGCACGTGGAAAACACTGGGGAGGTAGGACAGATGAAGATCACCGGCCACAAGAGCAAGGGTCGCCAGAACAAGCGTATAGAGTTCACCCTCCAGTGAGCTCCGCGAAGATACTACTCGTCCTGCTCTCACTCTTACTGCTGGCCGGGTGCGGCGGAACTTCCGGCGGCTCCAACAGCAAGTCGTCCTCCAACTCCGCCGCAACCTCCTCTAGCTCGCAGGCCTCTACCGCCAACACCTCCGGCGGCGGATCAACCGGCTCTACGTCTACGACCACCGCCTCCTCCAGAGCCCCCACCCTGACCATCCAGACCTCCGGCAGCAAGAAAGTCAGGGTGAACGTCGAGGTTGCCACGACCCCCACCGAGCTTGAGAAAGGTCTCATGAACCGCACGGCGATGGGCGAAAATCACGGGATGCTCTTCGTCTTTCCGGTAGAGCAGCAACTCTCCTTCTGGATGAAAGACACCCTCATCCCGCTCTCCGTGGCCTTCATAAATTCAAACGGCCGCATCGTGGATATCCAGGACATGCAGCCGCAAGACCTGACCAGCCACCTCTCAGCGAAACCCGCCCAGTACGCCCTGGAGGTAAACCAGGGCTTCTTCGAAAAGCGCGGCGTAAAGGTGGGAGACAGCGTAGACCTGCCGCGTTAGAGGTCGGGTAGATCGCTGCAATAAATTTGCATCCGTTGCGGCGATCTACTCACGCTCGTATACTGACACGGTGGACCCTGGAGACCCCGCATTCCAGACGCGAGATCCCGGCTTCCTCGGCCGGGCGGTTCGCTTCTTGCTGACCCCCGACAAGGGTGTTCCGTTCTTCCCGTGCAGTTGTCCCGATCCTGGTTGTCGGGCTGGCGATGCTCGTCATGAATACGCTCTTCGCGCTCACCGGCACTTCGGGAAGTTGGTACTCGGCAATCACCGGTTTCGGGCTCGCCCTGATGGCGCTCTCGGACATGCTCCTCGGTCGGGGCGCACGGCGGGCGGTCGTCGTGCTGCGAGCGGAAGCCCTGTTAGGCTTCTCGTGCGTCTTCGTGGGATTCGTGCTGGAAGCTACGGGTAGAAGCAGCATAGCTGTCTTCGCAATCATCTTCGGCTTGGCTTGTGCCGCGCTCGCTTTCGTGGTTGGGAAGGCGCGCGATGGTAGCCGTCAGCCGTGAGCGATAGATACCCGAGAGATTTTGCTCTTCGGAACTTTACTCGCTCTGCGGTAGCGTCGTTCTCATTGCGCTGACCGAACCTTTCGCAGTCTTCTGTATGTCGATGCTGTACTCGATGATCAACACCTGGTACCCAACCTGGCTCTCCGGCGGAAAGCTCCACAGGGAAAGCTACCTGTACGTCGGCTCGATCCAGTGTTTACATATTCTAGCGGTGGGTTATCTCGGATGTGGAGCGCCCCTTGACCTCGGCTATGCCGAGAAGGGCGATGAAAGCGAACACGAGTGCCGCGGGTCCAACGAGGAAAGCGTCCGAGAAGGCCGCGGATGAGTGCAAGACGAACAGCGGATTGATCGCGGCCCCTTTGGACCCTTCACGGAGCGCGAGAAACACGCCCGAGATCGCGGGGGCGAAACCGGCTCCCAGGAAGAAGCATAGCTGATAGACGCCGAGTCCCACCCCCGCCCTCTCCGGCGAGAGCGTCGTCGAGGCTGCGTTGGCCGTCGGCGAGTTGAGCGCGGCGAAGCCCAGGCCCAATGTCGTCATGCCGATGGTTACGGGCAGCACCGCGCCCCCCGCACCGAAGGTGGAGATGAACAAATGAGAGATCAGCATGATGGACAACCCGCTCAGGATCATCACCCGAAAGCCTAGCCGGTCCGAGAGTCTGCCGGCGAGCGGAGATAGTATGGCTACCACGATGGCGCCGGGTACGAATACGAGGCCTATGGTAAGGCTCGATACTCCCGCCACGCGAGACAGCAACAAAGGCACCAGAAAAAGCGCGCACAGGTTCGCGAACTGCGCCAGGAATCCCACCGAGGCCGCGGCCAGGAAGCTCCGGTTACGGAGGATTTCCGGGGCCACGAACGGCTCTTCCACCCGCGTGATGCGTCTGACGAAAGATACACCGCTTAGCACAGCTATCGCGAAGCTGCCCAACGTCACTGGTGATGCCAGGCCTGCGGACTGGGAGTGTGTTACGCCGAATAGCAGAAGACCCGCGGCCAGACCGAGCAGTACGCCACTCGGCAGGTCGAGCCTGCGCACGGACCTACCATCTTCGTCGGCCTCCCCAACCTGGTGGGGGACGACGTAGATGGCGCCGAAGATCAGAAAGACCGTGAGTGCCAGCGTACTGTAGAACAGTGAGTGCCAGCTGAATACCTGGATCAAAATACCGCCCAGCACCGGTCCGAACGCCGCTCCCGCCCCTATGCTGGACGAGATGATCCCGAGCCCGAAGCCGCGGCTGCCCCTCGGCAGTAGCTTCACCACCAGCCCGAAAGAGAGCGCCGGGATGGCAGCGGCGCCCGCCGCCTGCAACACTCTGCCGCCGACCAGCACCCCGAGGCTTGGCGCGAGAGCGCACAGTAGGGAGCCGGCTGCAAACCCCGTGAGCCCCACGCAGAAGGTCAGCTTCGGGCTGTAAAGGTCGGATACACGACCGTAGAGTGGCACGCCTACCGCGTAGACCAGCAAGTAACCCGTCGCCACCCAGCCTACCTGGCTCTCGGAGACGTTGTAGCTCTGCTGTATCAAAGGGACCGCTACGTTGACCATCGACTGGTTGAAGACCGAGACAAAGGTCGCCATGGCCATTACAGCGAGTAGTAGTCTAGTTGAAACCGCGCTCTTGGCGTATTCCGGTTGCTGGTCTTTCGTCGTATTTGTCACGAACTCCTTCTATAAAGGCTTTCTTTTAGAGTGGGTTTCAGCTTACCCTGTATGGGCAAGCGATTCTTGCTTACGTGACTGTGCTTCCCGACTGAACAGCAGTCCTATACACGCGACCTATAAGGATCAGCGGCGATTAAGAGGGCCGCTGAGGGGGCGGTCGTGACGCTCCGGCCCATCCATGATGAACAGGTCGGGCGTTTACCACTTGGGCATATGCCCGGCTGGATACCGGCCGCCAGACGACAACTTGTGCGGCGGGATCTGGTGCGCGGAAGGAGATCAAATCCTCCAGAGACCCTTAGAATGAGGCTGCGGCCCAAAAGCTCCGAGAGGTGAGAGACCGGGTAAAAGTGTCGTCTCCGGCAGAGATTGTGATATTACGCCCTATGAAAAGAGCTGACAGTGTCTACAATAGCCCGGTTGCATCGGCAGGCCAGGAGAAACGCTTATGAAGACGTTGATGCCGTTGCGGTTACGTAGAAAGATGCGCGAGGAGGCAGCGTGACGGCCAGTAAGGCGCGCGGCATCGAGGCTGAAGGCCTCGTCAGGAAGTTCAAGGGTGGCGTGACGGCGGTTGACGGCATAGACCTGCGCGTCGAGGAGGGAGAGATCTACGGTTTCCTCGGCCCGAACGGGGCCGGCAAGTCCACGACGGTCCTGATGCTGACGACGCTCCTCCCACCGACGGAAGGAACCGCCAGGGTAGCCGGATACGACATCGTCAAAGAAGGTCAGAAAGTGCGCGCTTCCATCGGGGCGGCGCTGCAGGAGGCGGCTCTCGATCCCTTCCTGACCGGGCTGGAGCACGTGCGGCTCCAGGCGGCTTTGCAGGGGCTTTCACGCGGCGAGCGCAAAAAACGGGGTGACGAGCTGTTGGAGCGCGTCGGGCTCTCTGAGGCCGCGGGACGTAAGATCCGGGGCTACTCCGGCGGTATGAAGCGGAGGCTCGACCTGGCGCTGGCGCTCGTCCACAGCCCGCGAATCCTCTTTCTCGACGAGCCGACGACGGGCCTGGACCCCCAGAGCCGGGCGGCGCTCTGGGACGAGGTCGGACGGCTAGCCAGGGAGGACGGCGTGACCGTATTCCTGACGACCCAGTATCTCGAAGAGGCGGATGCGCTCTCTGACCGGGTCGGGATCATCGACCGGGGCCGCATAGTGGCCGAGGACACCCCGGCGGCGCTGAAAGCAGGTATCGGACGCCCGAGCGTCGAGGCGACGCCTGCCGACCGGGACGATGTCGGAGCCGTGAAGCGGGTGCTGGAGCAGTTCGGGGAGGAGATCTCCGCTCCCTCAGGTTCGGCGGCAGTCCGCCTGAAAAGCGGCGGCGTGAATCTCACCGACGTGGTGCGAGCCCTGGATAAAAAAGACCTCAACATCTCCGGCCTCGAACTGAACGAGCCCTCTCTCGACGACGTGTACCTCGCCAAGACCGGCCGCAAGCTCGAAGGGGCGGGAGAAGAAGCCGGGGAGGACGAGGCGTGAGCAGCATGGTCTTGACGCAGATGGCCTCGCTCTCCCGCCGCTCCGTATTGCGAGTCTTCCGGCAGCCGGAGATTATCGTGCCGGCACTGCTCTTCCCGCTCCTTATCTTCGGTTTCCAGGCGGCGGGTCTCGGATCGGCGACGAAGATCCCCGGCTTCCCGACCAACTCCTACGTGTCCTTCCTTCTCGCCTTCCCGCTGGTGCAGGGCTCGCTGTTCTCGGCGGTCGCGGCTGGCACCGACCTCGCCAGGGACATCGAGACCGGCTTCCTGAACCGGCTCTCCCTAACCCCGATGCGCCCGACTGCCCTACTCGCCGGGTCTCTGGTCGGCGTGGTCGCGTTGGGCTTCTTGCAATCGGTCGTTTTCCTGACCGTCGGCATCATCTTCGGCGTGCGGATAGAAGCCGGATTTTTGGGCGCTCTGGTGCTCATCGTGCTCACTATGCTTACGGCGCTCGGCTTCGGGGGGATCGGGGCTATTCTGGCTCTCTGGACGGGATCAGGCGAGGCGGTGCAGGGGATCTTCCCACTGCTGCTGGTCTCCTTTTTTCTCTCCTCCATCCTCCTCCCGCGCGACCTGATACAGACTGACTGGTTCCGCACGGTCGCCACCTACAACCCGATCTCCTACCTGGTCGAAGGTATCCGCAGCCTCATCATCACCGGCTGGGACGGACACGCTCTGCTGCTCGGGTTCCTGGTCGCCGGAGGACTGGCGCTCGTCGGGATCTCAGGGGCGGCTCTCTCCCTGAAAGGAAGGTTGGGACGCACGTGAAAAGCTTCTTCTCCGTAGCCGGGGCCGTCGCGTGGCGCGGCATCCACAACTTTGCGACGAACCCGGCCCTGATCGTACCTTCACTCCTGTTCCCGCTGTTCTTCCTCGCGGCCTTCGCCGGTGGCCTCTCGCGGGTCTCTAACGTTCCGAACTTCGACTATAAAGCTGGCTACACGGCTTTTCAGTACGTGTGGGTGCTTCTCCAGACGGTGGCGGTCGGCGGCGCGTTTACCGGCTTCGCCGTCGCCAGAGACTTCGAGGGTGGCTTCGCCCGGCGTCTCCTGCTCGCGGCGCCACGTCGTGGCGGCATCATCCTTGGCTACATCTGCGTCGCGCTGGTGCGGGTGAGCTTTACCGGGGGCGTCGTCACGGTCGCGGCGCTCTTGGCCGGCATGAACGTGCTCGGGAGCGGGGTAGACATACTCGGGCTCGTTGGGCTCGCGGCGCTGGTGAACGTCGCGGCGACGCTCTTCGCCGTCGGGATGGCGCTGCTGCTGCGTACGAGCCAGGGCGGCTTCCTTATACAGACCCCGATCTTCGTCGCCACGTTCCTCGCGCCCGTCTTCGTCCCCCTGAAATTGCTCAACAACTGGATCGAAACCGTTGCCTACTTCAACCCGGTGACCTACATCCTCGAAACCGGCCGCGGCTTTCTCGCCGGGAACCCGAGCGGCGTGCTGCTCGCCTTCGGTTTCGCCGCAGCCCTGATCGTGGTCCTGATCCCCTGGGTCCTCTTCGGCCTGCGCTCCGCCGAGAAAGCGGGCTAGCGTGTCTTCTGGAACGAGAGGCCACCCTTACTCCCGAAGGATCGCCACGCTCCAGCGCGCCGCAACGAGGTTCCACACCCTCGTCTTCCGTAGTACGAACGGCCTGATCGGCGGCTGGACCGGCGGCCCTGTCCTCCTCCTCAACACCACCGGACGAAAGAGCGGCCAACGGCGCACCACGCCGCTTCTCTACTTGCGTGACGGGGACGACCTCGTCATCGTCGCCTCCAACGGCGGCTCATCCACCCCTCCCGCGTGGTGGCTGAACCTCAAGGCGAATCCGGCGGCGACCGTCGAGCTCGCGGGCCAGAAGGCACGACAATTTCGGGCGGAGGAGGCGGACGGCGAAGAGAAGCGGAGGCTCTGGCCGTTGCTGGTCGAGATGTACTCCGGCTACGAAAGCTACCAGACAAAGACCGACCGGGAGATACCCGTGGTCATCCTCCGCCCTGTGATGGGATAAGCTAAGAAAACCTACGAAAGGAGGGCGTGTGGCGGACGTAAAGACCATCAAGAGAGAAGAGTTGCTGGAGAAGATCGACCGGGGCGACGACTTCGTATTGCTCGAAACCCTCGCCGAGGAGGCGTACCAGCGGGGACATTTGCCCGGCGCGCTCCAGTTCTCGGACATGGACCGGGCCTCAGAGGTGGCCCCCGATAAAGCAACCGAGGTCATAACCTACTGCTCCAACTTCAACTGACACGCCTCCGAGAGGGTCGCCCGTGAACTGGCGGCCATGGGATACGAGAACGTCCTCGAATACGCCGGAGGAAAACAAGACTGGAAGAATGCCGGCCTCCCGATGGAGGGCGGCTCCTGAACCTCACGAGGAGCGGGAGATAGCAGAGAAACGCCCCCGGTAGCGTGGAGACCTACGCCCACTCATTCTTTACCTGGGCCCTGGCGAAGCACGGCGTCGAGGTGGGCCGGGCGGCCGGGATAGCGGGGGCGGCCGGCGCGGCCTTCCCGGACCTGCCGGCTTTTGCGGGCACCGCCTACTACGTCGGGTCCGCCTTACTGACTGACGGTTGGGGATCTATGCACTCCCAGGAGACCCTCGACGCCATCTACTTCACCGGTCCCTTCGGAGGGACCGGCAGCGCGCTCCACTCGGCTGTCCCGGTAGTCGTACTGCTCGCCTTCTACCGGGCGCTGCGTCTCGGGCGCAGGGACCTTCGCGGGATACTGCTGTGGTTCCTGATCGGCTGGCTCGGACACGCGCTGGTAGACTTCCTGACCCACGTGGACGACACCCGGCCGCTCTTCTGGCCGATCACGGACTGGACCTGGCGAAGCCCTGTTTCCTACTACAACCCCCTCTACTACGGGCAGCAATTCTTTATAGCGAGCCACACTATTATGTTTCTGATCATAGTCTGGCTCCTCGTCAAACGTCTCCGGGGCCGTAAGAACGCCACCAGCAAGAGCACCTGACAAAAGAGCGGAGTACACACCATGCCGACGACACGGACGCTTTCTTTTCCTTCCGAATCGGAGCAACTCGACGCCTATTTTGCTCTACCGGATGGTGACGGCCCGTTTCCGGGCGTCGTGGTTATCCACGAGATCTTCGGCCTCAACGACAACATCCGAGACATCGCCGGCCGCTTCGCCGGAGAGGGATACGCCGCGCTCGCCGTGGACCTCTTCTCGGGCCGCAACAGGGCCGTGTGCATGGCCCGATTCATGGGCGGAATGTTCCTGAACTCCCTCGATCATGGCGGCATCCGGGACCTCAAGGCAGCACTAACCCATCTCTCCGGGATGCCGAAGGTGGACGATGAACGGCTCGGCGCGATCGGCTTCTGCCTGGGCGGCGGCTTCGCCATCGCCTGGGCCTGCACCGACTATCGCCTGAAAGCGATCGCCCCCTACTACGGCGCCAACCCGCGCCCCCTGGAAGCCGTCGCCCGCTCCTGCCCGGTCGTCGGCTCATACCCGGAGAAAGACTTCACCGCCAAAGCTGCCCGTAACCTCGACGAACGCCTCACCCGCCACGACGTCCCGCACGACATAAAGATATACCCCGGCGCCCGCCACTCCTTCTTCAACGACCGGGGCCGCGCCCATGACCCCGCAGCCTCCGAGGACTCCTGGCGCCGCACCCTCGACTTCTTCGCCGGGCGGATCGGCGGCCGCTAGACGCCCCCCGGAAAGCTCGGATTCGCACAAAAGCGTGCGAATTTAAATGTTTCTTTTTCAACTGTTGACAACGCAAGTATTCTGCTTACAATCTCTTGGTATGACGAGTGGTTACAAAGATGAGGAAGCTATGGAGAGCAGAGAAAAAGACGTTTTGGCGGGGTCGGGGGAGAGTCTAGACCCTATAATTGCTCCGCTGGCGTTGGCGTTCAAGCGTATGATCCGGGCGGTCGAGCGTGAGACGGGTATCCTCGGTATGAAGTGGTTCCTCTTGAAGATGCTCGACCGGAGTGATGGGATCAGTCAGGGTGAGGTGAGCCAGGAGTACGAGATGGACCCTTCGCGCGTCACCCGTACGGTTCAGGCGATGGAGCGTGAAGGAATGATACTCAGGGAGCGCGACCCGGAGGATAACAGGGTCGTTCGGTTGTACCTGACGGATGAGGGCAAGAAGTTGCTCGCGAAATCGCCTCAGGTCAACGAGGAGCTCCATCGCCGAATCCGGGAGGTTATGAGCGAAGAGGAGTTCGAGGAGTTGCGGCGGATGCTCGTCTTGCTGGCCGGGGCGATGAAAGAATGATCCGGGAGGATTTTATAGT
Organism: Rubrobacterales bacterium; assembly: GCA_038198625.1. GTDB lineage: Bacteria > Actinomycetota > Rubrobacteria > Rubrobacterales > Rubrobacteraceae > JBBPZK01. The sequence goes on along the minus strand of JBBPZT010000026.1, from coordinate 2,864 downwards.
GGTTGATTCGAAATTTGAAAGAGGACATCTATGAGCGTCGCGGCCGCGACCGTGAAGCGGGATGATATGCCGGGCAGGCGCGCGACGGTACTGGCGGTTGCGGGGTTGATGCTGGCGTTGTTTCTGGTGGCTCTGGACCAGACGATAGTCGGGACGGCGCTCCCGAAGATCATCGCCGACCTCAACGGTTTCAGCCAGTATGCCTGGGTCACGACCGCGTATCTGCTTGCTTCCACGGCCATGATCCCGGTGATCGGCAAACTCGGGGACGTGTACGGGCGCAAGTATTTCATCATCTCCGGGGTCTTCGTGTTTCTGGTTGGGAGCGTACTCTGCGGAGCGGCGTGGGGGATGACGGAGTTGATACTGTTCCGCGGTCTTCAGGGGCTCGGGGCGGGAATGATCTTCTCAAACATCTTCACGTCGGTCGCCGACATCTTCCCCGACCCTGCGCGTAGGGCCAAGTTTCAGGGAATTTTCTTCAGCGTTTTCGCGCTTTCTAGCGTTGTCGGGCCGACGCTCGGCGGTTGGATCACGGACAACCTTTCCTGGCGGTGGGTCTTCTACATAAATCTTCCGCTTGGCATCTTCTCTCTGTTCGTGCTCCCGATAGTGCTGCCCCAGAGCGGTGTACGTCGCCGGGCGAAGATCGATTACCTCGGGGCCGCCACCATAACGGCCTCCATCGTCGCCTTGCTCCTGGCCCTATCGTGGGTCGGCCAGGGAGACGCCTGGGACGCGACGCGCGTCGTGATCGGGTTTATCGTCTCCGGTGTGCTGCTGGCGACGTTCATACCTATAGAGCTGCGCGCCGACGAGCCGGTGATACCGCTGTCCCTATTCAAGAGCAGGACCTTCACCTCCGCGGCGTTGCTGATGTTCTTCGTCGGTATCGGGATGTTCGGTATTATTCTCTACACGCCGCTCTTCGTGCAGGGAGTGCTCGGCAAGACGGCGACCGGCTCGGGGGCCGTGATCACCCCGCTCGTCTTATCGATGACGCTGGTCGGGGTCGTCGGCGGCCAGATCATCGCCCGCGTCAAGCGAATAAAACCATTCACCTTGTTCGGAACGGTGATGATGTCTTTCGGCGTCTACCTCCTGACCACCCTGAATGTTGACTCAACCCAGCTTCAGGTCGCGCTCTTCCTGGCGGTGACCGGCCTCGGCCTCGGCCTCATCATGCCGACGGCAACCCTGGCCGTACAGAGCACGGTGGACAAAAAGGTTATAGGCGTCGCCACCTCCGCGACACAGTTCATCCGCTCGCTCGGCTCGACGGTCGGCACGGCGGTTATAGGCTCCCTCGTAACAAAGGGCTACGCCAGCAACCTCGCGGACAACGCCCCGCGTCAGGCGCCGCAGCGCATCGTCTCTGCGCTCCAGAACCCTCAGGCGCTGGTGAGCGACAGTGCCCGCCGGGGGCTTGAGAAAGCGGCGGCGGCGTTCCCCGGCGGTGAACAGGCGGTGAACGCAGTGGTACGTACCGCCCGCCATTCTCTGGAAAGCTCCATCCACAACGGCTTCGTCTTCGTGCTCGTCGCCGTGATCTGCTCTATCGGCGGGGCGCTGGTAATGAAGAACATTAAACTGGAGAACCAGGGCGAGATGCGTCAACCCATACCGGCCGGAGTCGAGAGGAATGGTCACCGGGATACGCTGCTCACCGGCGTCACGCTGGCGTACATAGCCCGGCGCGTCCAGAGCGCCAATGGAGACTCTCCGCACCTGCTGCACGCCGTCTCCGAGTTGGTCTCGCCAAACGGTGATACCTCCGAGCGGGCACGGGCGCTGCGGGCCAGCGAAGAAGTCCTGAAGCCACTCTCCCAGGACCTTTTGACCGGATATCTTCGGGAGACTAACGGTGAGAAATCTGCACAGGAAGGAGTTGCTAGATGACGAAATACTTTATAGGGGCGGTGGGGTCGCTTTTGGGCATAGTCGCCGGTGCGTGGCTGATGCTCGCCCCGACGGCCCTCGCCTACCAGCCTGACGGGGCGAATTGGATAAACGCCACGTACACCGATTTCTGGTCCGGCGTCGGCCTGATCGTGCTATCCGTAATCGGGCTCGTCATGTTCATCCTGGGACTCGTCGCGGATCTGAAAAACCGGGGCATTATCGAATCCAAGGAAGAGCAGGAATCCCAGGAGGAAGCGCCGGAAGCCGCCGCAGAGGAAGCTTCCCAGCAGACGGATGTCGAGCAGGTATTGTTGCCGCTGGTCAACGCCATGCTCAAGGACATGCAGGACCAGCAGCAGCGACGGGACGGTAAATCCGTCTCCCAAAACAACAACTCAGGCAGCCTGCAAGGGGATCCTGAAAGGAGGGCTCGATAACGATGCCGGTATTCGCACGCATAGGTATCTTGACGACCATACTAACTTTTCTCGGGGGGATCTGGCTGTTCCTCGCTCCGTTTATCGTGGGGTACCAGAAGGTAGGTCAGGATTGGATCGACGCGACCAGAAATGATATCTGGACCGGCGGAGCACTAATGGTCGTCGCCGTCATAACGATCCTGCTCTTCGCCGCCTTCGGACTGCGAGACGCCGTCCACGCCGCCCGTAGAAGGGATCTGGAGAGAGAAAAAGAAGAAAGGACCCAGGAGCAGAACATCGGCGAGAATCCCGCCGCCAACCGCAGTGGCGCGGCAAGTTCTATTTGATAAACTCTTCCGGGCGGCAATATGGAGAGGTGTCCGAGTTGGCCGAAGGAGCGCGACTGGAAATCGCGTAGGCGGTTTATAGCCGTCTCGTGGGTTCGAATCCCACCCTCTCCGCTCAATGGCACGCTTTCTTCGTTGCTCCGCAAATGAAACGAGGCGGGTTTTGTGGCCCGCCCCGTTCGAGTACGTTTTCCGT
>JBBPZT010000025.1:0-17583 GCA_038198625.1 Rubrobacterales bacterium | reverse complement strand
GGCCTCGTGAACCGCGGCGTCGAGGACGCGCCCCTGAGCGACGCGCGCACGCGCCGGGCGCTCAACATGGCCGTCGACCGCGACCGCATAGTCCGCGAGGGTTTCGGTGGCTACGCCCAGCCCGCCTCCGGCGTTACTCCGCCCCACGCCGTGGGTGGTCTGTCGAGTGTGGAACCCTATCCGCACGACCCCGAAGAGGCCAGGCGTTTGCTCGCAGAGGCTGGCTGGCCCGAGGGCCGATCCCTGCGGCTCGCAACCTTCCCGGATACCGAACCTGTTGCCAACATGTTCGCCGAAGACTTACGCGATGGTTTGGGCATCGGGGTGGACGTTAACGTCATCCCGGCCGAGGAGGCTCTCGCCACCCAGCACAAGCTGGTCGAGAAGGTTCTGCCTCTGCCGTTCGACATACTCTTGTTCGCCTGGATCGACCTGACCTCCGACGCCCCGGCGGCGTTCATGCACGGCGAGCTTTACGGTGGCACGGGTCCTTTTCGAATGGGGCCGCCGGTCGAGAGGTTCGAGGAGCTGATGGGCCAGTTCGCCGTAGAGGTGGACGGCGGACGCCAGGGTGAGCTGTCGGCTGAGATCGACCGCTTCGTCTACGATGAGGCGCTCTCGGTCTTCTTGGTCTACCCGCAGGCCCTCTACGCCGTCAACAAGCACGTGAACTTCGTGGGCTACGCCACCACGTTTGAGCTTGCCGAGACCGAGGTAGGCGAAGAACACTGGTCACGCCGTAACGGCTCGTAGAGCAGAGGAGACAAACCAACAGGAAAGGAGAGTTAGCGTGGCCGACGCAAAGGTCAAAGAGAGCATCTCGCTAGCGGACGCGAAGAGGGTCATCGAGGCGGCGGAGGAGAAAGCCCGGGAGATCGGGCAGCCGATGGACATCGCCGTTACGGACGCTGGCGGTAACCTCAAGGCACACGTCCGCATGGACACGGCGAACGTGGGGAGCATAACGATCTCCATCAACAAGGCCTACACCGCCATCGCCTTCCAGGGCGAAACAAAAGACCTCACGGACGATACGCGTCCCGACGGGCCGATCTACGGCCTGAGCGACGCCCATGGCGGCCGGCTGGCAATCTTCCCCGGCGGTATCCCTCTGGTGCGAGACGGCGAGATAGTCGGCGCCATTGGCGTGAGCACCGGGACAGTGGATCAAGACCAGGAAGTTGCTTCAGCCGGAGCAGCCGCGTTCTAGTCAGTGACAGAGCCACAGCCGGAATGCGTCACGGGCTGTTGGTACGCTGTGTGAGTAATGGGTTTACTAACCTGAGCTTCAAGCAGAAAGCCTGGCTCTTCAGAGAGCCAGGCTTTCTGCTTGGTTTGATCCGAGGTGGTCGCCACGACCACATACTTCGCTATGCGCTATGCCAGGAAGTCGAGTAGCGCGCGGTTGAACTGCTCTACGTGGGTGGCGTTGATGCCGTGTGGTCCGCCTTTGATCAGCACGAGCGAGCTGTCGGAGATCGCCTCGTGTGAACGCTTGCCGCTAACCTCGAACGGGACGATCGCATCGGAGTCACCGTGGATGACCAGCGTCGGCACGTCGACTTGGCCAGGTCGTCGCGGAAGTCGGTGCCTCCGAAGGCGGCGATGCAGTCCAGCGTCCCCTTCGGAGAGGTGAAAGCCGCGATATCGCGGTTGTAGATCCGGTTGGGCTCGCTGACCAGGTCGGAGCGGTCGCCCGCGGTGAAGAAACTGGTGGTGAAATAGGACCGGCCGCTCAACGGCCACCCGTGGATCAGGACGACCGGGCTACCCGAGCCGTGGTCCTCGTAGTACGACTCGACCGGCGTGCTGTTCTCTTCGTCAATCTTCAAAAACGCCATTTCGTATGAGTTTGGAGGACCTGGAGAAAAGGTTCACGATTCTCGGATTTCGTGTTGGAGTAACCATTCGTGGGTCGTTCGTCAACGCTTCGAGAACCTTTTTGGGTTGTTTGCCGAAGCGATCTCACCTGCGTTTCGAGTCCGCTCGTTGACCTTACGACCTCCGTACGAGCAGTCTACAGCCGGCGATTGTAGTGGAATGTCCGGAAGCTCTATGATCGGGAGAATCTTGCACGGATTGGTGCAACTGCTAGACTTCCATTTCTTGGGGAACGAGGTTCAGGAGTGGAGCTATGCGACCGGAAGATATCGAGGGCCTTACCGTTGGCGGCGTCTTGGATCTCGTAGCGGGGCGCCGCCCCGAAGACGAAGCCCTCGTGTATGTGGATCAGGACCTGCGCTACACCTACGCGGAGTTCAAAGATGTGGTCGAGGAATGCGCACGGGCTCTGATGGCGCTCGGCATCGAGAAGGGCGACCACGTCGCCGTTTGGGGCCAGAATGTCCCGGAGTGGGTGACGCTCCAGTTCGCTACCGGCAAGGTTGGAGCGGTCCTCGTTACCGTCAATCCGGCCTACCGGAAGAACGAGCTGAAGTATGTGCTGGAGCAGTCCGACTCCGCGGCCCTGTTCTTAACGAAAGGTGTAAAAGACGCCGACTTCGTGGAGATACTCCAGGGCGCCGTACCCGAGATGTCCGGAGCAGGGAACGGCGAGCTACAGGCAGAGGACCTACCGTACCTGAAACACGTCGTCCTGATGGGCGAGGACTCTCCGGCTGGTACGCTAGTGATGAGCTTCCGGGAGTTCGTCGAGAGGGCGGAGAAGGTCTCGCCGGAGGAATTGCGGGAGCGGCAAGCGTCTCTCGGCGCGGACGAGGTCATCAACATGCAATACACCTCCGGGACGACTGGTTTCCCGAAGGGCGTGCAGCTCACCCACGCCAACATCATCAAGAACGCCTTCTACATCGGCGAGTGTATGGAGCTTGGGCCGGAGGATAGGGTATGCATCCCGGTGCCGTTCTTCCACTGCTTCGGCTGCGTGCTCGGGACGCTCAACACCGTGACCCACGAGGCTACGATGGTTCCGGTCGAGAGCTTCGACGCCGAGCTGGTGTTGCAGGCTATTCACGAGGAGCGGTGTACCGCCGTGCTCGGGGTGCCGACCATGTTCATCGCGGAACTCGAGCACCCGAAGTTCGGGAACTACGATACATCAAGCCTGCGCACCGGCATAATGGCAGGCACGACGTGTCCGATGGAGGTGATGAAGAAGGTCGTGGACGTTATGGGAGCCGATGAGATCACCATCGCCTACGGCCAGACCGAGTCGAGCCCCGTCATCACCCAGACTCGCACCGACGACCCGATAGAGCTGCGCGTCTCAAGCGTCGGCCGCAAGCTCCCCGACGTCGAGGTCCGCATAATAGACGTGGACTCCGGCGAGGATTGCGCGTCCGGCGAGCAGGGTGAACTGCTGACGCGCGGCTACCACGTCATGAAGGGCTACTACAAGATGGACGACATGACCCACGAGGTCATAGACGAGAGTGGGTGGCTCCACACCGGAGATCTGGCGGTCATGGATGAGAACGGCTACGTCAGTATCACCGGCCGGGCGAAGGACATGATCATCCGCGGCGGCGAGAACATCTACCCGCGCGAGATCGAAGAGTTCCTCTACACCCACCCCGAAATCTCCGACGTGCAAGTCTACGGTGTCCCCGACGATAAGTACGGCGAGCAAGTGGCGGCGGCAATACAACTTAAGCCCGACGCGAAAACGACCGCCGAGGAAATCCAGGACTTCTGCCGCGAGAACATCGCCCGCTTCAAAGTACCCTACTATGTGGACTTCGTGGGAGAGTATCCGATGACGGCCAGCGGCAAGATCCAGAAGTATAAGCTACGCGATGCCGCAGTCGAACGTTACGCTTTGCAAGCGGCGGTCGAGATAGATACCGCCTAAAGCGATGAAATGATGTAAAAGAGGGCCGGAGAAAAATCCGGCCCCCTAAATCGTCTTTCTTACCTGCTGGCCGTTCTGCCGCCCACGATCAGGCGGTAGATAGCGAGCAGGATGATCGCGCCGACGGTAGCCACGATGATTGAGCCTATGTTGATCCCGCTTACCCCTCCGGCGCCGAAGAGCCCGAAAACGAACCCGCCTATGAAAGCCCCGACGATGCCGATCAGCATCGTGACGATGATCCCACCGGGATCGTCGCCCGGCATGATCAACTTGCCCAGGGCGCCGGCGATCAGGCCTACTATGATCCAAGCTATAATGCCCACTTCGATTCCTCCTTATGCATGGCTGTTACTGTTCCTATATATTCCCCGATACGACTAAAGAAAACATCTGTTTCACAAAGTACGATAATTCAACGGTCGGCGAGTACCCCGACTTTGTTGAAGGGGGCCACACCGGCTCGCAAACTCTACCGCTGCTATCATTGACGATGTTCGAGCCAGGAGGAGCAAGCCATGAACTTTGACCTGACCGGTGAGCAGCGGCGTTGGCGGGACCTTGCCCGGGACTTCGCGCAGACTGAGATAAGCCCGCGCGCCGAGCAACTCGACAGGGAGCGGAAGTTCCCCTACGACATCGTCGAGAAGATGGCGGACCTGGGGCTGATGGGCCTTACGCTACCCGAGGAGTATGGTGGATCGGGCGGCGATTTCGTCACGTACAACCTGGCGTTGGAGGAGATCTGCCGCGCTGACACCTCGGTCGGCATCACGATGGAGGCGCACATCTCTTTGGGCTGCGCCCCGATAGCCGCCTACGGGACGCCGGAGCAGAAAGAACGGTTTCTCGGCAAGTGCGCTACCGGAGAATGTATCTGGGCCTTCGGGTTGACGGAGGAAGAGGCCGGCACCGATGCGGGCGGCACCAAGACGACAGCGGAACTAGAGGGCGGCGAGTGGGTCGTCAACGGGTCGAAGAAGTGGATCACAAACTCCGGCACCGATATTACCGGCGGCGTTACTATAATCGCCGTTACCGGCGCCCGCGAGAACGGCAAGCCGGAGTTGACGGCTATCATCGTTCCGCAGGACGCCCCAGGCTATACGCGTGGCCCGGCATACGAGAAGCTCGGCTGGCGCGCAGCCGACCAGCACCCGCTTTATTTCGAGGACTGCCGGGTGCCGGAGGAGAACCTGCTCGGCGACCGCGGGTCGGGCTTCAAGCAGTTCCTACAGACGCTCGATGCCGGGCGGGTGGCGGTCGCGGCGCTCTCGGTCGGGCTGGCGCAGGCTTGCTTCGACGTGGCTTTAGCCCGGGCAAACGAACGGAGGCAGTTCGGCAAGCCCATCGCGGAGTTCCAGGCTATCCAGTTCAAGCTGGCGGATATGGCGATGGAGATAGAGTTGGCGCGCAACATGGTCTTGAAGGCCGCGTGGTTGAAGGATCAGGGGCGGTCTTTCGGGCGCGAGGCGAGCATGGCGAAGGTCTTTGCCTCGGAGACGGCGAAGCGGGCGGCGGATCAGGCGTCCCAGATCTGGGGCGGAGAAGGGTTTATGGAGGGGAGCGCCGTGGCGCGTTACTGGCGGCAGGTCAAGATCAACGAGATAGGGGAGGGGACCAGCGAGATCAACCGCCAGATCATCGCCCGCTCGCTACTCCAGGAGAGCGCCGAAAAGGCCCACGAGAAGATGTTCGCCCAGTAGATAGACTATCCACCAGCTACCGATCCGGAGGTGCCGAAATCCCACTCTACGCCCTGAACCTTTTCGATCTCGCCGATAACGACCTGTACCGTCAATACTCCCGCCGTTCAGTCGCGGCCGTGACTAAATACGACGAAAAGGTCGTCGCGCTCGGAAAGCTGGACGACGACCTCCAGAGCGACCCGGATACAGAGCCGCGTCAGGCTATGGTGCTGGTCGAATGGCCCTCGCGAGAAGCCTTTCAGGGGTTTCTCGACGACCCGGACAACGAAGACTTGCACCCGTTACGGGAAGACGGGACGCGCAACTACCTGTGGTGGACCTACGAAAAGCTGGAAGACTTGCGGCCGCTGTTTCAGGGCTTGAGTGAAGGGTCTTGATCCGGGCGGTGGAGATCCAGGCCACGTGGACGATGAAAGAGTCCACGAAACGCAGGTAGGTATGCCTTGCCAGAGACGGGTGGCGCGCACTATAGAGGGCGAACAACGTGCTCCCGGTAAGGTGGGACAAAAAGGGGAGGAATGAGCAAGCTTCGTACCCACGTGGCTCCTGATAGCGAGGAGTTTCAGAAGAACGCCAAGGCCTATGGGGCACTGCTCGACGGGCTGCGTGAAAACTCGTCGGCGTCCAGGCGAGGCGGGAGCGAGAAGGCGCGCAGGCGTCACGAGGAGCGCGGCAAATTGTTCGTCCGGGAACGGATCGGACGCCTGCTCGACCCGGATACCGCCTTCCTGGAACTCTCACCTTTAGCGGCCTACGGCATGTACGATGGCAACGTGTCCGCAGCCGGAATCGTGACCGGCGTCGGGCGCGTCTCGGGCCGGGAGATCATGGTCGTCGCCAACGACGCGACGGTCAAAGGCGGCACCTATTATCCGATAACGGTCAAGAAACATCTCCGGGCCCAGGAGGTCGCCGAGCAGAACCACCTGCCGTGTATTTACCTCGTGGACTCTGGCGGGGCCTTCCTGCCGCTCCAGGACGAAGTCTTCCCCGACCGGGAACACTTCGGGCGCATCTTCTACAACCAGGCCCGGATGAGCGCGAAGGACATCCCCCAGATAGCGGCGGTGATGGGTAGTTGCACGGCCGGCGGCGCCTACGTCCCGGCTATGAGCGACGAGGTCGTGATCGTGAAGGGAGAGGGAACTATCTTCCTGGGCGGTCCGCCGCTCGTAAAGGCCGCGACCGGCGAGGAGGTCTCGGCCGAGGATCTCGGGGGGGCGGATGTTCACACTAGGCTCTCGGGTGTGGCCGACCACTTCGCCGAAAACGACGAGCACGCCCTCGCCATAGTCCGCCAGATCGTCGAGAACCTGAACAAAGAGAAACATGTTCCTTGGACCGTCGAAGAGCCTGAGGAACCGCTCTACGACGCGGAGGAACTGTATGGGATCGTGCCGCATGACTACCGGCAGGGCTACGATGCGCGGGAGGTCATCGCCCGCGTCGTGGACGGCAGCCGCATGCACGAGTTCAAGCCGCGCTACGGCGAGACGCTGGTCTGCGGGTTCGCCCGCATCATGGGTCACCCGGTAGGCATCCTCGCCAATAACGGCATCCTGTTCTCCGAGAGCGCGCAGAAGGGCGCGCATTTTATCGAGCTGTGTTGCTCGCGAGGAATCCCGCTAGTCTTCTTGCAGAACATCACCGGCTTCATGGTCGGCCGGGAGTACGAGGCGGGCGGCATCGCCAAGGACGGCGCGAAGCTGGTCATGGCGGTCGCCAACGCGGGCGTGCCGAAGTTTACCGTTATTATCGGGGGGTCTTTCGGGGCCGGGAACTACGGGATGTGCGGACGGGCCTACTCGCCGCGGCTGCTGTTCATGTGGCCGAACGCGCGCATAAGCGTGATGGGCGGCGAGCAGGCGGCGAACGTGCTGCTCACCGTCCAGGAAGATAACCTGGAGCGCGAGGGCGAGGAGATGACGGAGGACGAACGTGAGGAGTTCAAGGCCCCCATCCTGGAGAAGTACGAGACGGAGGGCAACCCCTACCACTCGACCGCCCGGCTTTGGGACGACGGCGTCATAGACCCGGTCGATACGAGGATGGTTCTGGCACTCGGACTCTCGGCCGCCGCGAATGCCCCGGCGACCGAGACTCGCTACGGCATCTTCAGGATGTAGGGCGTGCGGATCGAGTTTCTAGGGACGGGAGGCGCCATCACCACGCCCCAGCCGGGCTGCAAATGCCGGGTGTGTGTCCAGGCGCGGCGGGAGGGCGTACCGTACAGTCGCAGTGGACCGAGCCTGTTCGTGCACGGGCCGGACGTGCTCATCGACACGCCCGAGGAGATCAAGGACCAGCTAAATCGCTCGCGGGTCACGAGTATCGCCGCGTGCTTCTACTCCCACTGGCACCCGGATCACGTCATGGGCCGTCGGGTCTGGGAGATGAATAGGGACTGGCGGGGCTGGCCGCCGGAGGACCGCACCACCGACATCTACCTGCCCGAGCAGGTGGGCCGTGACTTCCGGAAAATGCTCGGGACCTGGGACCACCTCGCCTACCTTCAACACCTGGGGCTCGTGTGGATCACGGAGCTACGAGACGGAGAGAGTGTCGAGGTAGGCGATACCCGCGTTAATACGTTCCGGGTGGCCGAGGATTATGTTTACGCCTTCGTCTTCGAGGGGGAGGGGAAGAAGGTCCTGATCGCACCCGATGAGCTCAAAGGCTGGATACCACCGGACTGGTTGCGGGGCCTGGATGTGGCAGTGTTGCCGATGGGCATAACCGAGTTCAATCCCCTTACGGGGGAGCGCCACATCGCCGAAGAACACCCGATCTTTAAGCTGGAGGCGACCTACGAGGAGACGATGGAGATAGCGAACACGCTGGACGCGGAACGGGTCATCCTGACCCACGTCGAAGAGGTAGACGGGCTCACCCACGACGAACTCCAGGAGTTACAACGCCGCCTGCAAACAGAAGGCCGTAACATCGAGTTCGCCCACGACACACTGATGGTGGACGTATGATGAACGGAGAACAGAACGCCTACCGGAACCTAACGGTCGGGACGGACGGACCCGTTCTGCATATCGGGCTAAACCGGCCGGACTCCCACAACGCCTTAAACGCCGAACTTATAAGGGAGATCTCGGATTGCTTTGAGAAGCTATCCAACGACGAACAGGTACGGGCCATCGTCCTCTCGGGTGAGGGGCGCTCTTTCTGCGCCGGGGCCGACATTGCGTACATGCGGGACACCGCCGAATTCTCCTACGAAGAGAACCTCGAAGACGCCCGGAGCCTGGCCTCCATGTTCCGGGCCGTGGAGGAATGCCCGAAACCGGTCGTGGCGAAGGTCCGGGGCGCGGCCATCGGTGGCGGGGCCGGGCTCGTGGCAGCGGCGGACGTGGTGGTGGCCGAAGAGGACACGGTTTTCTCGTTCTCGGAGGTGCGGCTGGGTATCGCCCCGGCCACCATCGCCCCGTTCGTGGTACGCAAGGTCGGCCTCTCGCACCCCCGGCGGTTGTTCCTGACCGGAGAAAGGTTCGGCGCAGACCAAGCAAGGGAGATAGGACTGGTTCACGAGGTAGCCTCCGAGGATGAGCTGGACGACGTGGTCCGTAGAACGGTCGGACAGTTGCTGAAGGGCGGGCCGGAGGCGCTCGCGGTGATAAAAGCCCTGTTGCGGGAGCTTGGGGAGGCAACGCTGGAGGAGGCGACGGAGCTGATGGCCCACCGGATAGCGGACCTCCGGACCGGCGAGGAGGGGCAGGAGGGGCTCGGGGCGTTTATCGAGAAGCGTGAGCCGTTCTGGAGGGAAGGGTCGTGAGCTTCTCGAAGCTTTTGGTTGCCAACCGCGGTGAGATCTCCGTGCGTGTGATCCGGGCATGCCGCGAGCTCGGCATACGGACCGTCGCCGTCTACTCCGAGGCGGACACGAACTCGATGCACCGCCGCCTCGCCGACGAGTCTTACCTGCTCGGCCCGGCCCCGGCGCCGGAGAGCTACCTGAACGTAGACCGTATCTCTGAGATCATAAAAGAGTCCGGTGCGGAGGCCGTGCATCCCGGCTACGGCTTTCTCTCCGAGAGCGCCGCGTTTGCCCGGGCGGTAGAGGAAGCCGGCGCGGTCTGGGTCGGGCCGCCGCCGGAGGCGATGGAGCTGGTGGGTGACAAGGTGCGGGCGAAGGAGCTCGCGGAGAAGGCCGGGGTGCCGACCGTTCCGGGGTACTCGGGCGGGGACCAGGGCGAAGATCGGCTCTCCGAGGAGGCGGAGCGCATAGGTTATCCCGTGCTGGTCAAGGCCAGCGCCGGGGGTGGGGGACGGGGGATGCGTTCGGTGGCGCGGCCGGAAGACTTCGAGGAGGCAGTTCGGGGAGCGAAGCGGGAGGCTGAGGCATCCTTCGGAGATGCGACGGTGTTCCTTGAGAAGCTGGTGGAGAACCCGCGGCATGTGGAGGTGCAGGTGATCGGTGACCGGCACGGCAACGTCGTCCACCTCTACGAGCGGGAGTGCTCGATCCAACGCAGGCACCAGAAGGTCGTCGAGGAAGCCCCCTCACCGGCCCTCGATGCTGTTCTCCGTGAAACAATCTGCGACGCGGCGGTACGTCTCACCCGCGAGACCGGCTACTACAACGCCGGAACGGTCGAGTTCCTGCTGGACGGCGAGGAGTTCTACTTCCTGGAGATCAACGCCCGGCTACAGGTAGAGCACCCCGTCACCGAGTTGGTTACGGGCCTGGATCTGGTCCACCTGCAATTGGCCATCGCCTCCGGAGAGCCGGTGCCGGCCCAGGAGGAGGTGACGTTGCGCGGCGGTGCGATCGAGGTCCGCATCTACGCCGAAGACCCGGAAGCCTCCCTGCCGGCGGGCGGAAAGCTGCAAGCGTTCGAGCCGCCCGACGGACCGGGCATCCGAAACGACGTTGGTGTAGAGACAGGCGATGAAGTCTCACTCAACTACGACTCCATGGTCGCCAAGCTCGTCGTATACGCCTCGGATCGTGAAATTGCGGTCCTGCGACTCCGCCGGGCGCTCCAGGACTTCACCGTCCTCGGAGTCCCGACCAACCTGCCGCTCCTCCGGTGCATCGCCGAAAACCCCGCCTTCACCGCCGGGAAGACCACGACCGGATTCCTGACGGAACAAGGTATCTCTGGAAAGCAGGGAGAGCCGGCCGACCTCCCACCGGATGCGCTCCTGTTAGCGGCGGCGGGCGAACTCTATTCGTCACCCAGACCTACCGGAGACCCGTTTTCTGCTGGTCCGTGGCGCCCTCTGGGTGTGGCGCGGTTCCGGTACGAGGTGGGTGGAGAAGTGTACGAAATAGAAGCGGAACGTTTGGGGAACAGGAAGATGCGGATGTGGCTGGACGGACACGACTCGGTCATTGAGGAGGTCTCCGTGGAGAATGGCCGGTTGCGCGCCACGGTCGGCGGGAATCCCCTAAGTTGCGGGTTTGCGGCGGATAGTGGCGGCGTGTCCGTCTCTCTCGATGGCGCAGAATACCAGCTCGCGAAGCCGTCGCCGCCTAGCGTAGACAATACCGGGCCGGGCGGCGCGGACTCCGGGCATACGAGCCTGACTTCCCCGATGCCAGGGACGGTCGTGAAGGTGCTGGTGGGTGAGGGTGAAGAGGTAGAGGAGGGGCGACTACTCCTCGTTTTAGAGGCGATGAAGATGGAGCAGCAGGTGAAAGCGCCCTACGCGGGCACCGTGCGCGCCATGCCGTACGGCGAGGGAGATCTCGTCCCTGGCGGGGCGGTGCTCGTCGAGCTGAAAGAGGTTGGCGAGCCGGAAGGCTGACCGCTTTTGACCGGCGCTTCGCACTCTGATAGCGTGGCTGCGAGAACAGGGTAGAAAGTGCATAGTACGCTGGGCTACCAGAGGAGGGGATTGGACGATGGTCAAACCACCTACTGCGAAACAGTTGAAGGAGATCTCGGAGGGCTTCGGCCTGCACCTCGGAGACGAAGAGGTACAGTCGTACCTCGGACTTTTAGAAGGGACGCTCGCCTCTTACCAAAGGCTCGAACAGATCGTCGAGCCGGAGTTGCCGGTGCATTACCCGCGTTCGGGGGGTAGCCGCCCCGAGGAAAACCCACTTGGCGCCTGGTACCGTTGGTGCTCCATACAGGGCGCCGAAGATGGTCCTCTATCCGGCAAACGGGTGGTTATCAAAGACAATGTCTGTGTGGCGGGGGTGCCGATGATGAACGGCACCTCGACGCTGGAAGGCTACGTGCCCGAGTTCGACGCCACCATCGTGACCCGTATCCTGGACGCGGGGGCGGAGATCGTTGGCAAGGCCGTCTGCGAGCATCTGTGCTTCTCCGGCGGCAGCCACACGAGCGACTCGGGGCCGGTCCTAAACCCCCACGATCACAGCCGTTCGGCGGGCGGTTCCTCCAGCGGCAGCGCCGCCCTCGTGGCTACCGGTGAGTGCGACATGGCTATCGGTGGGGACCAGGGCGGCTCCATCCGGATGCCGGCGTCGTGGTGCGGGGTCTACGGGCTCAAGGGGACTCACGGGCTCGTGCCGTACACGGGGGTGTTCCCTATCGAGATCACACTGGACCACGTCGGCCCGATAGCCGCCAGCGTCCGGAATGTCGCCCTCCTTCTGCAAGCCATCGCCGGGGAGGACGGCCTGGACCCGCGACAGAAAGACGTACAAGTCGGCGGCTACGTTGAGGCCAGGAATGGCGACGTGCAGGGCTTGCGCGTGGGCATCGTGGCGGAGGGGTTTGGGTGGCCGGGTCTCTCGGAGGAAGACGTGGACGGTCTCGTCCGCGAGTCCGCCAGGGTCTTCGAGGAGCTCGGGGCAGAGGTTACCGAGGTCTCCGTGCCGATGCACCGCGATGGACTCCACATCTGGAACGGCATCGCCATCGAGGGCGCCACGGAGCTTATGGTCCGCGGCAACAGCATGGGAACCAACTGGAAGGGACACTACAGCACCTCGTTGCTCGACGCCTACGCCCGTGGCCGTACAACGCGCGCCGACGACCTCTCAGAGACCGTGAAGCTCACCATGCTCGCGGGCCAGTACCTGCGGGAGAGCTACCACGGACGCTACTACGCCATCGCCCAGAACCTGGGCCGCAAGCTCACCGCTGCCTACGACGAGGCGCTGAACCAGGTGGACCTGCTGGTGATGCCGACCCTGCCGATGAAGGCGACCCCGCTTCCGGCGGCCGACGCCCCCATAGAGGAGGTCGTGGCGCGGGGGCTGGAGATGATCAACAACACCGCCCCGTTCGACGTGAGCGGCCATCCGGCGATGACTGTCCCCTGTGGCCTCTCCGACGGCCTCCCCGTCGGCATGATGCTCGTGGGCAGGAAGTGGGAAGAGACGACGGTGCTCCGGGCCGCCCACGCCTTCGAGCAGACCGGGAAGTACAACGTCCGGCCCGTCGCCGCCCACGGTTGACCTTCGGTTAGCCTTTTAGCGCGGCCTGTTCGCGTTGACGGAGTTCTACGCGCCGGATCTTGCCGCTGGTGGTCTTGGGTAGCTCGTCTATGAATTCTATGCGGCGGGGATACTTGTACGGGGCGGTCACGCTCTTGCAGTGGTCCTGTAGCTCCTTGACGAGTCCCTCGTCCGGCTCGTAGCCTGCAGCGAGGACTATGTACGCCTTGACGACGCTGCCTCGCGTTTCATCCGGGGAGGCGACGGCGGCGCTCTCGGCGACCGCCGGGTGGCTTATGAGAGCCTCCTCGACCTCGAACGGGCCGATACGGTAGCCGGCCGAGAGGATCACGTCGTCCGCCCGCCCCACGAACCACAGGTAGCCATCCTTGTCGCGCATCGCCCGGTCCCCGGTCAGGTAGTAGCCGTGCCTGAAAACGTCCTCCGAGGCCTCGGGCTGCTCCCAGTACTCCTTGAAGAGAGCCGGGATGCGCCCGGAGGCGTTAGCCAGGGCGATGTCGCCCGGCTCGTCCGGCGGGCACTCATTTCCCTCGTGGTCGATGATGCGGATGTCGCAGCCGGGAGACGGCTTGCCCATCGCGCCGATCCTAACGTCCATGCCGGGGTAGTTCCCGATGAGCAGGGTGTTCTCGGTCTGGCCGTAGCCGTCGTAGATGGTGAGGCCGTGCAGCTCTTTCCAGCGTTCGATAACGGGCGCGTTCAGAGGTTCTCCGGCTGAGACCGCGTGGCGGATGGAGGAGAGGTCCGCGCCTTCCAGGTCAGGGGTGTTTGCGAGGAAGCGGTACTCCGTCGGTGCCTGGCAGAGGACGGTTATCCCGTAGCGCGATATGAGATCCAGACGCTTGGCCGGGTCGAAGGCGCCTTCGTGGAAGAAGATCTCCGTCCCCCAACTCCATGGCCCTAGCAGCACGTTCCAGACGCTCTTGGCCCAACCCGTCCCGGAGGTGCACCAGAGCCTGTCGCCTTCCTGCAAGTCCAGCCAGTAGCGGGCCTGCATTCGCTTGGCGTGCGTGTACCCGTGGGTGTGCAGAACCCCCTTGGGATGCCGGGTCGTCCCCGACGTGTACAGGATAAACGCCCCTTCGTTGGCGGCCGTGTCCTCGGCGGTGAAGTCCTCGGAGGCGACGCGCACCAATTCCTCGAAGGACTTCCAACCCTCGCGTGCGCCGCCTAAAGAGACGAAGTGCCGCAGGTTGGGGGCTTCCTCGCGCATGGCCTCGGTCTGCTCTATTCCATCTTGGTCGGAGATCAGGGCGACGCTCCCGGAGTGCTCCGCCCGAAATTTCAGGTCGTTTGCCCGGAGTTGAGGGGCGCAGGGGATGGCTATCGCTCCGAGTTTCAGCAGGCCGATCAAGACCGCGTGCCACTCAGGGACCTTGCCCATGAGCACCATCACCCGGTCGCCACGGTTTATGCCAAGGTCCCTCGCGGCGTTGGCGAACCTGTTCGAGAGTTGAGAGAAGTACGCGAAGTCCAGACGCTTCTCCGTACCGTCGGCGCCGAGCCAGATCATGGCCGGACGGTCTTCCTCCGCCCGGCGGTCAACCACGTCGCGGCCGAAGTTGAACCTTTCCGGCGTCTCCCAGTCAAATTCCGCGTAGGTGCGCGTGTAGTCGCCGATGTTCGACATTTCTCCTTCTCTACTTGATTCCCCTGGTGCCACATCTTACTATCTCCGTATCCATTGATACAGACCCGGAGGGAGCAGGCGTGCGGACAGTGGCGGTGGTCGTCGGGGGAGCCGGGGTTGTGTTGGGGGCAGTCAAGAGCTGCGTCGTCGTTCTGATGTGGATAGTTGTCGGGCTTTTCGCGGGTATGTACCCGACCACGCTCGTGGACTTTGCGCTGATCGGCACGGAAGGAGTCGAGGTTCTGTTCTGCGTGACCGGTTTGTTTGGGGTCCGGCTGCTGGCTCGCGGAGATCGGACGGGCGTTTACCTTATGCTGGTCGCCACCCTAGGGATGGCGACTGTAGTGGCAGCCCAGCCTTTCTTGATCAACGTCGCCGGAGCGGTAGGGATACCGGAGAACCTGAGGAGGGATACAGGCCTTCCGGGTGCAGGATGGTGGGTGATGTCCTTGATCCCCGTGACCGTTTTGCTACTCGCTTCCGTGTTGGGTGCTCTTGCTACCAGGCCCACGCGGAATTTGACGTAGGATAGCTCGAAAAGTATCTTCGGGCGTAACTTGCCGCGGAAAGGAGAACCACCGCATGTGGGGCAGACAGAGAGATTCCGACAGGGAGCGTACGCACGCAGAACAGATGCGCCGCATCCGAGGTGAAAGCACGCCGGTCGGGCGTTCGAAGGGATATTGGATCTTCGTTGCCGTCGTGGCGGTGCTGGTAGTTCTGGCGATTCTACTATTAGTCATCCTGTAGCAAAACCGTCAGCCCGTGCTGATCCGGTCTTATAAACTAAGGACGCAGGTTTCTACGAGACTGGAGGCTCGCTGATGGAACGGACGGTAGTACTCGGGGCGGCACGGACGCCTTTCGGCAAGTTTGGTGGGTCGCTCTCGCCTCTCGGTGCGGTGGAGCTAGGTGGGGCGGCTATTCGGGAGGCCGTCGACCGATCCGGCATCGAGGACGGAGAGGTTCAGCACTCCATCTTCGGCCTTGTGGTGCAGGCGGGGATAGGACAGATCCCGAGCCGCCAGGCGAACTTCCACGCTGGTTTGCCTTTCGAGCTTACCTCCGAGACGTTGAACCAGGTCTGCGCCTCGGGCCTCAGGAGCGCGACGCTTGCGGAGACCCTGATCCGGGTGGGCGACTACGAGGTGGTCCTTGCCGGCGGCATGGAGAGCATGTCCAACGCCCCGTACCTGTTGCCGAAAGCCCGCTGGGGAGCGCGTATGGGCGATGCCCAGATGGTTGACTCGATGATGCACGACGGACTCCTCGACGCGTTCCACGAGGTCAACATGATCCGGTTCGGCACCGACGGCGCCCGCAAGTACGACATCTCCCGCGAAGCCCAGGACGAGTGGGCTCTGAGGAGCCACCAGCGCGCCGCCGCCGCGACGGACGAGGGCCGCTTTGCCGAAGAGATAGTTAGCGTAAAAGTCCCCGGCAAAAGAGGGACTTCGGACTACGTCGAGGTCGACGAGCCGATCCGGCGCGACACCAGCCTGGAGAAGCTCGCCGCCCTCAAACCCATAGACGAGGGCGGTACCGTCACCGCCGGCAACGCGCCCGGCGTGACCGACGGGGCCGGTGCGCTGGTCCTTGCAGGCGAGTCTTTCGCCGAGCGGCGGAACCTCGAACCACTCGGGACCATCGTGGCCCACGCCAAGGTCGCCGAACAGCCGCCGGACTTGTTGACCGTGCCGGGCAACGCTGGCAAGCTCGCGCTGGAGAAAGCCGGTTGGAGCGCGGAGGATCTCGATCTGGTGGAGATAAACGAGGCGTTCGCAGGGGTTGCGATCCGGTCTACAGAGATCCTGGGCGTTGACCCAGAAATAGTCAACGTCAACGGCGGAGCGCTGGCGCTCGGGCACCCGATCGGGGCCTCCGGGGCACGTATCCTGATGACGCTCCTTTACGAGTTGCGTCGCCGGGGCGGTGGAAAGGGCCTCGCGGCCATTTGCTCCGGTGGCGGGCAGGGTGACGCGGTGCTGGTGGAAGTATGAGCTACGGAGCGGACGAAGCTTCGGATAATCCAGGTTTGATAGCTCCTCCGCCCTTGATCTACGCGGGTGCTCTGGCGACTGGACTGCTGGCGAACCGCCTTCACCCGATACCCTTCTTACCCCGATCCCTGAGGAAGGCGGCGGGTCCGTCCCTGATCCTCGGCGGCCTCGCTATCGGGCTACTCGGCTTCCGCGAGATGC
This sequence comes from Rubrobacterales bacterium, assembly GCA_038198625.1. Classification (GTDB taxonomy): domain Bacteria; phylum Actinomycetota; class Rubrobacteria; order Rubrobacterales; family Rubrobacteraceae; genus JBBPZK01. The sequence goes on along the minus strand of JBBPZT010000025.1, from coordinate 842 downwards.
GCCGCGCGGGGACGAGTCCGGACCCGTCCAAACCAACGTCTGCGATCGTCTCTGATGGTCCCTACCGCTTTACTCGCAACCCGCTCTACGTCGGTATGACCCTTATATATAGCGGGATCACCGCCCTCGCCAACGCGCTTCCCGCCGCCCTGCTGCTACCCGGTGTACTGTATCTTATGCGACGCGGCGTCATCGAGCGCGAGGAACGCTACCTGGAGCGAAAGTTCGGGGAGGAGTACACCCGGTACAAAGAGCAGGTGCGGCGGTGGATCTAAGCGCTAGAAGCGGAAGCATCCTTCCCTTTGGCCAAGAGTGGCCGGAAGTGTCGGATTCCGTCTTTGTGGCGCCGGGCGCCTACGTCGTCGGGAAGGTGAGTTTGGGTGAGGAGTCGAGTGTCTGGTACGGGGCCGTGTTGCGGGGTGACACGGAGCGCATCGAGATCGGAGCGCGGACGAACATCCAAGATGGCTGCGTGCTGCACGCGGACCCGGGATATCCAACGGTAGTGGGTGAAGGCTGCGTGATCGGACACAAGGCGGTCGTGCACGGGTGTGAGATCGGGGACGACTGCCTCATAGGAATGAGCGCCACGGTTCTGAACGGGGCGAGGATCGGCGAAGGCTCTATCGTCGCCGCTAGCGCCCTCGTGCCAGAGGGCAAGGAGTTCCCACCGCGCAGTCTTATCGTGGGTGTTCCGGCCCGCCGGGTAAGCGGGGTGGGCGAGGAGCAGAGGCGAGACATAGAGCGCGGCGTGCAGACCTACGTCGAGCGCGCCGCCGCCCACCGCAGGTCGCTCCGGCGCGAGTCCTGAATACTTGCAGGAGGTGGACCGGCCTTGCTCG
>JBBPZT010000024.1:0-2283 GCA_038198625.1 Rubrobacterales bacterium | reverse complement strand
GCCCTCCTCGTCGTCCAGGCCGGGGTGGCGCGCTCGGAGTTCTTGCTGGCCGTGGTCGGGTTGGTCGTCACCGTCTCGGTCGTCGCCCACGGAGCCTCGGCAACCCCTCTCTCACAAGCCTACGGCCGGGCGGTCGAAAACGAGACCCACCAGGAAGAGAGGGACGATGCTAGAGGAATCTTCGAGGGTGACGCGAGCGAGTCGATCAGGATAAGCCCGGATCAACTGCGCAACATGCTGGATGGCGACGACCCGCCGGTCGTGCTCGACGTCCGCACCCGCTCGCAGTTCGATGCCGACCCTACCCGTATCCCCGGCGCGGCCCGGGTCGCCCCCGACCAAATAGACGAGTGGATGCGGGAGAGGAAGGAATCGTCCAGCAGCCAGGCGGAAGGACAGCGCATAGTCGCGTACTGCTCCTGACCGGACGAAGCGACCAGCGCCCGTGCGGCGCGGAGGCTAAACAAGATGGGTTTCGACGCGACAGCCCTCGAAGGCGGCTTCGACGCCTGGAAAGAGAAGTACGAGGTCGAGCCGGCGGAGGGCGCTGTGGTGCAGCGCGGCTAGTGTCCGTCTATCGTGAGACGGGTGGCGCCCCTCAACGCCTCCATCCAACCGTAACCTCCTATCGGGAAGGTAAATTGCGGCGTCGTGTGCCCGAAGCTGGCGTCGGCGACGATGGGGATGTCGCCCAATTCCCGTTTGCTCCCGATGATGCTCTCCAGCGTCTCGGGGCCATGTTCGAAGCCCTCTGGAACCTGCCAAACACTATTCCGCGCACGCCCTCGAAACCGGGCTGGTGGATGAGTGACTGGAGTTCCCTGTCGAAGTGAAGCGATTGAGTCTCATCTCGCACTCCAGCAGCAGGATCTTCCCGTCCAGATCCGGCATGAAAGATGTGCCGAAGAGCAGGCAGAGCGTCCCGAGGTGTCCCCCGAGCAAACCACCCTCTGCCAAGCCTTCGTTGATTACCCTGTAGCCGGGGTTGGGTACGAAATCGCGGGCGTCCTGGTCAGCGTACCAGGCGTCGTTGCTCCAGTGGTCGGCAGGCTCTACCTCGAACGGGCCTTCGTCCATCACGCACCGCTCGAAGCTTTTCACGGTGTATTCGATCCCGCGTTTCATGACGAACGTGGTGAAGTGGGGACCGTAGTAGGTAACGAGGCCGGTCCGGGCGTGTATTGCCGTCGCCAGGGCCGTGATGTCCGAGTAACCGCACAGGACTTTGGGGTTTTCACGGATCAGGTCGTAGTCGAGGTGGCCGAGTAGCTGGTTGCTGTTGTACCCGCCGAGGGTCGTCAGGAGTCCCTTGACGTTCGGGTCGGAGAAGGTTGCGTGCAGATCTGAGACGCGGGCTTCGATCGGCGATGACTCGAACTCGTCCCTCACCTCCGCGTTCTCCGAGAAGGAGCATTCCAACCCGAGCCCGCCCAGACGCTCCGCGGCGAGTGCTCTCTGCTCTCCGGGAATAAAAGCCAGACTCGTCGCCGGAGAGACGACCCGGCCCTCGTCTCCCCGCGTCAGCTTCGGGGGAAATACTACGTCGCGCACAACAGCCCCGGCAGCTCCCTCATATCGTCGAATACAACGGTTCGGGGTCCTTTGAGCCGATGGGCCGGGGTCACGCCTCCCGCGTAACCGAAAGCTCGCATGCCGGCCGCGCGCGCAGCCTCGACACCATAGAAGCTATCCTCCACTACCACGCACGCCGCGGGTTTCACACCCATGCGTTCGGCCGCGTGCAGGAAGACGTCGGGAGCCGGCTTGCCGGCCGCCACTTCGCTCGCACTGAAGATGCGGCCCTCGAAACGGCTGTAGAGTCCGGTGAGTCCGAGGGTGTGGCGCATCCTCTCGTGGGTACCGCTGGAAGCGACGCAAGAGGGCAATCCAGCCGCTTCGATCCCGTCGAGAACCTCGACGATACCGCCAACGGGTATCAGCTCAGCCTCGAAGACCTCCTGGTAGAGGTGCTCGAACGGTTTCTCCCAGTCCTCCGGAAGGGTGCGACCCAGGTGCGCCTCGATCTGCTCGGCCATGTAACTAGCCGGCCGGCCCACGAAGCGCTCGACCACCTCGGCCTCGCTCATCGGCCAGCCAAGCTCCGCGAGCACGAAAGCGTCCACTCCAACCGAGATTCTCTCCGTGTCCACGAGCACGCCGTCACAGTCGAAGATAATGAGACCGACAGAACTATTCAAGGATCATCTTAGTAAGCAGTCCGCAGGATCTCCAGGGCATCCTCCGCCAGATCCCCATACTCGGCGGCTATGTCTTCCAGGTCTT
>JBBPZT010000023.1:0-4873 GCA_038198625.1 Rubrobacterales bacterium | reverse complement strand
GCCTCGACGGCCTCTTTGGCTGATCGGAACGGCCGGCGGTTCTCGAGTCTTATCCTACGAGCGTTGCGGCAGGTGGCGTGGCAGACGATGTTGGTGGTCGGGGTCGCAACGTAAGGGTGGATGGAGATCTCCGCGGTCGGGACACCTTCTCCTTCCAAAAGACGGATCTTCTCTCCCGCGCCGAAGGCGTAGTTGCCGGTGCTCCCGTCATTCCTGACGACCCGGTGGCAGGGGATCAGGAGCGGCACCGGGTTGCTCGCCATGACGCTCCCCACGGCCCGCGACGCCCCAGGGCTCCCGGCCTCCCGCGCGACCCAGTTGTACGGTCGGACCTCGCCGCGAGGTATGCCCCCGACCACTCCCAGCACCCGCCGCTGGAAGGGCGTGGAGTGTTCAAGGTCCAGCGGCACCCGTACGCTCTCCCCGGCGAGCGCGCGGGCCACTCGTTCGGCCATCCGGCTCGCTTTTTCGTCGTCCGACTTGACCAGCAGCCGCCCGAAGCGGCGACGATAGTCTCTGACGAACTCCTCCCGCGAGCCGCCGCGATGCACGAGCCGCACACCGCCCGGCCCCGCCCCCACGTACAGCTCTCCCAGAGGAGAAGCCACGACGAAGAGGCTGTCCGTGGAGTTCTCTAACGCTTGTTCCACGACCTTTGATCCGTCACTGCCAGACGTCAGCTCCTCCGCCGCGCTCGCGAGCAGCCCGACTACGCGGTCGTCGTTGGTTTCTCCGGCTTTTTCGTTCATCCGAGGTCCTTCCGTTTTGTGTCGAGTAGGAGGACGCGCAGGCGCACAACGCCTCTCCGCACGAGCGTTTTTACCGTTCCCTCCGGCCATCCGGTTACTTCGGAGATCTCCGAATACGGCAGGTCCGACAGGTACCGCATGGAAACGGCGGTCTTCTGCTTTTCAGGTAACCGTTCGAGGGCCGCCAGGGTGTCCAGCCAAGCTTCCCGGTTGTCGTGTGAGGAGGCGGGCTGCATCCGTCCGTACGGGTTTTCCGGGGCTTCTGGCACCGGGACTTCGCGCCTAGTGTCCCGGACCTTGTTTCGGACCACGTTCAGGGTGATGCGGTACAGCCACGCCCGCAACTTCAGAGCCCGTATCCGGGTTTCGGAGTAGCCTCCAAGGGCGATCAATGCTTTCTCCAGGGCCGTCTGCACCGCGTCTTCGGCGGACGGTCGGTCACGCAGCATCGAAAAGGCATAGCGGTAGAGTTCCGTGTAGTGGCTCTGTACGAGATCCCGCGGCGCCGTCGGGTCGCCGTCGGCCAGCCGTTCCGCGAGCGAGTCGCGCTCTTCCGCCTCTCTTCCGGTCTCCACGTCGGCCTCCATGCCAGTACAACACGCCGGGACCCCGGAAAGTTTCACTTTCGTGCTATCCTGTTATCCGCCTCGTGTCCGCGAAGCTGCCAGTTTGACGAGCGCCCTGGCGATGAGACCGAGCAGGACCACGAGGCTGTAGAGTCCGAGCGGGCCGTGGGGACCGTGCTTGCGATGGTAGAGAAAGGCGCTCTTATGAAGGCGGTAGATCGCACCTGGTTTGTCGCGACTGCTGGCTCCCGTGTGATGGACGACCTCTACCAGCGGCATGTAGTAGACGGACCAGCCGGTCTCGCGGGCGCGGCGGCAGAGGTCGGTGTCCTCGAAGTACATGAAGAACCGCTCGTCGAGCCCTCCTACCTCTTCCAGCATCCCGCGCCGCAGGATCATGCACGCCCCCGAGACCCAGTCCACCTCTGTCGGGCCGGAGAGTTCGGCCGCCGCCGGGAAAAACTTCTTGACCGCCGCGCTCTTCGGGAAGAGCCGGGTCAGGAGAGAGGTTCGTCCCAGGAGCCCGGAGACGAAGCTCACCTCCCGGCGAGCCGAGAGCTGGACCCCGCCGTCGCCGTCGAGAATCCTCGGGCCTGCAACCCCGGCTTCCGGGCGCTCCCCGAAGAAAGAAACCACGCCCTCGAAAAAATCGCGCCCGACCAGGGTGTCCGGGTTTATGAGGGCCACGTATTCGCCCCTGGAGGCCGCGATGCCCTGGTTGCAGGCGCGGGCGAAGCCGAGGTTCTGCTTGTTACGGATCAGGCGCGTATTGGCCGGCAGGGTCGCCGGCGCGGGCTTCTGATCGTTGTCCACCACCAAGACCTCGAAATCCCCGTACTCCGTTGCGTTCAGCGCATCGAGGCACCGCAGCGTATGCGGCCACGAGTCGTAGTTGACAACCAACACCGAGAACCTCACCGGCCCGCCTTTGTCAGGAGCGAGTCCCGCAGCCTGCGGAGAAGGCTACGCCGCGCCGCCTTCGAAGACTCCGCCAGCAGTCGCCGGACGTACGCCACGGGAACTTTGCGCCGTTTCTGGATCCCACGCCGTTTATGGAGCATCAGCGGCGCCATCCGCGCAGCCTCCGCCAGCCCGGAGAGGTGCGCCGGCAGCACCCCGGAGACGGTCGCGGTAAGGAATCTGGCGGGCTGTCCGGCCAGGAAAGAAGGCAAGAGCCGCGGGACGAGTTGCGTGGGGAGGTCTTTTGCAAGCAGGCTTATGCTGTTGCGGGTGCCGAGACGGGTGGCCGTTGCGCTCCGCTTGCCGCCGGTCGAGGCGCCGCCTACATGGTAGACGACCGCGTCCGGTACGTAGAAGCAACGATAACCGGCGAGTTGCGCCCGGAAGCTCAGGTCGCCGTCCTCGCAGTAGGCGAAGAAGTCTTCGTCGAACAGCCCGATCTCCTCCAGCATCGTCCTCCTGTACAGCGCCGCGGCAGCGCACGCCCCGAAGACGTGGCCCGGCGCGTCGAACTGTCCGCTGTCACGCTCGCCGTGGCCGATCCTGTAAGGTAGCCCGCTCCGGCGCAGTGCGTCTCCCGCCCCGTCCAGGACTCGGTGGTCATTGAAACTCAGCAGCTTGCTCGCGAAAGAGCCCGCCTCCGGGTGCCCGTCCGCCGCCCGCACCAGCGCCGCCAGCCAGCCTGCGTCCTGCTCCGTATCGTTATTCAGCAGTGCTACCAGCTCCGCTCGGGATTCCCTTATCCCCACGTTCACCGATCCCGAGAACCCAGGGTTCTCGCCGAGAGCAATGACTTGTACCTCCGGGAAACTCTCTCTTACGAAAGCAACAGAGCCGTCCGTCGAGCCGCCGTCTGCCAGGATGATCTCGAAGTCCTCAAACGATTGGTCGCGCAGGGAGGTGAGGCACGTCCTTAGGAACTTCTCTCCGTTCCAGTTGGGGATGATTACCGCTACGCGGCGGGACACGGGTTCAGGCTGACTGGTCGGAGTGGGCGGCCGGATGCTTGTCCGGGTCGTGGACCTCGACCTGCGTCGGGAGACGGACTATACCCATAATGGCGCCCGGCGACCGGGTGCGATCTACCTGGAAAGCCGCCGCCACGTCTATCCAGTCCATGTAGGCTTTCCTGTTCCCCGGAGGGTTTATGCCCGCCGACACGCTGTAGGCGCCGGGCTGGAGTGGTACCGGGAAAGTAAAGTCCACTATCACCCGCTCGCCCTCTTTTCTCTTTCCCAAAGGTATCTTCTGGAGACTGGTCGTGGTCGAGAACACATCTATTCCGGCTTTGTTGCGGAGCGTGATAACGACCGAGCTACCGTCTACCGCTTCTTTGTACTCCAGGTGTACCCGGACGGTGACCTTTGAATCTGGCTCCACCACGTAAGTCTGTATCCGCTGGTCGTCGAGCAACTCCACGCTGGTGATGCGTGCTTCTCCGGTACCGCGACGGAAGCCCGGAGCCCTGCGGTCGAGGTCCGGATTTTCCTTGAACTCCGGCGCCACCAACCTGCCTTCGTCATCATCTATCTCGTAGTTCGGGGTCTCCGAAAGGTCCAGCGACTTGCCGTTTCTCGCCGCCTCGATGCTCGCGAGCAGGGCATGGTAACGGTCGATTGCTTCGTCCGTTTCACCGGAGGCCAAGAGCTTGCCCCGATGCAGGAGTATTGCCTTCGTACAGAAGTCTCTGACCATACTGGTGCTGTGGGAGACGAAAAGAATGGTGGTGCCGGCGTCGCGCAGGTCACGCATCTTCTGCAGGCTCATGTGTTTGAAGATCGCATCTCCAACGGCGAGGGTCTCGTCCACAACCAGTATGTCCGGGTCGACGCTCACTGCGACGGCGAAGCCAAGGCGGGCCCGCATGCCGCTGGAGTACGTTTTGACCGGCTGATCCATGAAATCCCCGATATCCGCGAAGGCTTCTATCTCGTCGAGCTTCTTCATCATCGCCTTGCGCGGTATGCCCAGGATCAAGCCGTTCAGGATCACGTTCTCCCGGCCCGAGAACTCCACGTTGAACCCCGCGCCGAGCTGCAAAAGCGCCACCAGCCGTCCGTTCGTCTTTACCGTGCCGCGGGTGGGCTGCAGGATGCCGGAAGCTATCTGCAACAAGGTGCTCTTGCCGGCCCCGTTGCGGCCCAGCACACCCAGCGTCGTACCCCACTCCACCTCCACGCTCACGTCCTGCAAAGCCCAGAAGTCGTAGCCGCGTTTGCTCTTGCCGAGGCTCAGGACTTCCTTTAGCCGGTCCCGCTTGCCGGGGTAGATCCGGTAGCTTTTCGAGACGCCTTTTATGGAGAGGGCGGTAGACATTAGATCAGGTCCGGGAACTGGCGTTTTACCCGGACGAACAGCGTGAACCCCACGATAAGCAATCCCGCCGAGAAGAGTCCGAACCACATGGTCGCCATCCCGCCCGGTAGCTTGCCTTCCAGGATCAAATCTCGATACATCCCGACCAGATAGGCGACGGGGTTCAGGTCCACGATGAGCCTCATCTTCCCGTGGACCTTATCCGCCGACCAGAAGATCGGGGTGATAAAGAACGACGCCCGCACGATGGTGTTCAGGGCTTCCCTCAAGTCTGGCAGGTAG
>JBBPZT010000022.1:0-10598 GCA_038198625.1 Rubrobacterales bacterium | reverse complement strand
CTTGATCGCGTGGTGTGAACGGCGCTGGTCCCGGCGGGCTTGCGACGTCTTCTTCTTTGGTACTGCCATTACTTTGCCTCCTGACGATTATTTACAAATTTGACTAATTTAGAAACCGGAAGCGAAAAAGCCGTCCAGTCCCCGCCAACGCGGGTCGACCTCGTCTCCTCGCGGTTCCGGCTGAACAGGCTCGGCGCCCGGCGCAAAGACCTGAAGAGGCACCTCGCTCGGCAGTGCTCTCCTGGCGTAGTCCGACAGGTCGAGCGTCCAGTCCTCCACGGAAAGCTCCCGGCTGTTCGCCCCTTCTAGAAGCTCCGAGTCGGAGAACTTCAGGTCCAACTCGACCGGCTCCAGCGTCCGGTCACAGGTAGTCTCCACCTTTATGGAGAACTGGAGATCCAGATGCAGACCTTCCGTGACGCGGGTGACGCCTACCACGGCGTGAGCTTCCGGAACCTCGTGGTGACGGCCGTACAAGTCGAAGGGCTCGACCACGAAAGACGCTTCCGTCTCGCGATAGTCGCCGACTTGAGCACCGGGACGTTTGAGTGGGATCATGTTGGCCATACGGGTATTCTACTCTTCCGGGACGCCCTGCAACTTGGAGCGGCCCCGCTGGACGGCTTCGAGTAGGCGTCCGAGGTTGTCTTCCAGGTTCGCCAGCACCTCGTCAGCGTAATCTTCGGCGCCGAGCCGGATCTCCCTCTCACGCCTTCGGGCATCTTCCATGATCTCCGCGCTGCGCTTCTCGGCCCGCTTGAGAATCTCCTCGTCGGAGGTGATCTTCTCGGCTTCCTCCTCGGCTTGGCGTAGTATCCGGTCGCCCTCACTGCGCGCCTCGTCCAGCATCGACTGGCGCTCCTTGACGATCCAACGCGCCTGCTTGAGTTCCTCGGGGATGGTCTGGCGCATCTGATCCACGAGGTCGAAAGCCGCCTCCCGGTCCACCATGGCCGTGTTGCCGAAGCCGGGGAAACCCCTGGCCTCTTCCACCAACTCCTCCAGCCTGTCTATCAATACTAGTACGTCCATCCTCAAAACCTGCCCTCTATTGCCTGCTTGATTTCAGTCATTCCTGGTCGAGTACATCTCCTGGACGTTCTCCAGGATGCTATCCGGGACCAGCCCCCGCACCTCGCCGCCGAAGCTGCCTATCTCACGCACCGCGCTGGAGGAAAGAAAGCTGTACTCCGGCGCCGACATGATGAACACTGTATCAAGCTCCGGGTATAGCTTCCGGTTGAGTTGCGCCTGCTCCATCTCCGACTCGAAGTCCGAGACCGCCCGGAGACCCTTGACTATGACCCGCGCCCCCTGCTCGCGGGCGAAGTCGACGAGAAGACCGTTCATCACTTCCACGGAGACGTTCTCTATCTCCCCCGTGACCTTTTCTATGAGCCGCGCCCTCTCGGCAGCCGACGACCTCGGGCTCTTGCGCCGGTTGCCGCCCACGGCTATCACCACGTGGTCGAAGATGGTCGCGGCCCGACGAATTATGTCCAGATGTCCTACCGTCACGGGGTCGAAAGACCCCGGACAAACAGATACGTTCACTATAAGCTCGGATCTCTCAAAGATGGTTATTGACGTGCCGCCGTAGCGACGCGTGACCCCTTTCCTGCCTCCCGGCGTCTCTTCTGGAGTGCCGCCGCGTTCGACCACGACCCGCCCACAAGGCGCGAGAAGGGCGTGCAAACGCGACAAAACGCTCCATACTTCCGCTGTAGCGATTCTATATGGCGGGTCCGCAAAGATCAAACGGTACCGATTTCGGCCACCGATCATACCCTCGATGGTCCGGCCAACCTCTCCCCGCACGACTTCGGCGCGATCCTCTAACCTCGTCCTGCGAAGGTTCTCCCAGATCGTGGCGAGCGCCCGCCGGTCACGCTCCACGAAAACGCACCGCCCGCACCCCCGGCTCAGGGCCTCTATCCCGAGGGCGCCGGTCCCCGAGTAGAGGTCCAGCGCGTCACCACCGTCGAAGAACTGCCCTAAAGCGTTGAACAGACTCTCGCGCACCCTGTCCGAGGTCGGGCGGACACCCGGTGGGACCTGCGCGAGTCGTATCCCGCGGGCAGAACCGGCGATAACCCTCACGAGGCGATTATCCAACTAGGCTTATATGAAGGAAAAACATTCGTCATCCTGGTTATCGTAATCTCCATGTTCAAGGCTTTCGTCGAGTTGGCAACCGCGTTGGTCAGCCTCTCGGCCGAGCTTACAAGCTTGATTTCGGCATTGGTAGCGGCGACTTTTTAGCGTCCGCTGCTACTCCCGGAACAGCCACTCGACATCGGCACCGAGGAGGTCCTGGATCTCCCGCCGCAGCGGCCGGTTATCGGGCTTTTTCAACGTCGGGTCCTTTGCCACGAGGGCGAACGCATCGCGCCGGGCCTCGACGAGGATGTCTATGTCGCGCAGGAGTTTTGCCACCCGCAGATCGGGCATCCCGCTCTGCCGGCTCCCGAAGAGCGTTCCTTCACCCCGGATGGCAAGGTCCACCTCCGAGAGCTTGAAGCCGTCCTGGTACTTCGCGAGGGCTTCGAGCCGTTCGCGGGAGTCGTCAGTCTTCGGGTCCCCGATCAGGTAACACTTCGGCGGGTGTAGCCCGCGGCACACCCGGCCCCGCAACTGGTGTAACTGGGAGAGTCCGAACCTCTCCGCACCTTCGATGATTATGGCGCTCGCGTTCGGCACGTCCACCCCGACCTCTACCACCACCGTAGCGACCAGGACCTCTATCTCCCCCGACCGGAACGCCGCCATCACCCGCCGCTTCTCATCCGCCTTCATCCGGCCGTGCAAGAGCCCGACCCGGCGCTCCGGGAAGACCTCCTCCGCTAGCTCTTCGTAAAGCTCCTCGGCGGCCCGCACGTCCTCAAGCGCCTCCGACTCCTCTACTAGCGGGCAGATCACGTACGCTTGCCGTCCCTCCAAAAGCTCCGCCCTCACAGCCTCGTACGCTTCTTCCCGGCCTCCGACCTCTACTATGCTCGTCTCGACCGGCTTGCGCCCTGGTGGAAGCTCGTCTATCACGGAGACTTCGAGGTCACCGTAGAGTGTCAGGGACAACGTGCGCGGAATAGGGGTGGCCGTCATCACCAGGGTGTCAGGTGTCGTGCCCTTCTCCTTGAAGACCGTCCGCTGGCCGACCCCGAAACGGTGCTGCTCGTCGACCACAACCACCGAGAGATCGTCAAACTCGACGCCTTTCTGGATCAGGGCGTGCGTCCCGATGACGACGTGGGCCTCCCCACTCCTCACCTTGCCCAGCGCCTCCCGCCGCTGTACGGCCCCCTGCGAGCCGGTAAGCAGGACGACGTTCACCGGCAAGTCAGCAAGCGCAGCGGAGATAGAGAGATAGTGCTGCTCGGCCAACACCTCTGTCGGGGCCATAAGCGCGCCCTGCCCTCCGGACTCGACCGCCGTGAGAAGCGCCGCGACCGCAACGACCGTCTTCCCGCTGCCGACGTCGCCTTGCACCAAACGACGCATCGGACTTTCAGTGCGCATGTCTTCGAGGATCTCGGAAGCTACCCGCTCCTGCGCACCCGTGAGCCCGAACGGCAACCCACTCAAGAACGGGTTGAGAAGGCTACCATCTCCCCGATGGCTTCTCCCGCTCTCCTGCTTGTCTAGCCTCGCCTTGCGGGCGGCGAGCCCGGTCTGTATCAGGAAGAGCTCGTGGAATATGAGGCGCCTCATAGCCTGTTTGAGGCTCCTTTTGTCAGTTGGAAAGTGGATCTCCAGGACGGCGTCATGAAGAGTAGGCAGACCATGACGGGAGAGTATCTCAACCGGGAGCGGGTCCAGGACGTGGCCCACGCCGTCCAGGGCGCGGTGTATCAGGGTGCGCATACGCCGCGCCTGTATACCCTTGTTGACCGGGTAGATCGGCACGAAGCGTCCCGCATGGGGGTTGCCGTTCGGACCGGCAGACGCCGAGGCGGCGTCATCCACCACCTCGACGCTCTTCGCGGAGACCTGCATGCCGTTTCGGCGTTGGACTTCCCCCGAGACGACAACGCGCACGTCCGGGAGGAGCTGGCTCAAAAGCCATCCTCGCCCCCACACTACCGCCGGGATATATCCGGTGCCATCGTAGAGCTGAACGGAGAACCCGGGCGAACGACCACGCACCGGACGACCTAAAGGCCGTGTGCCGACCACCCGCCCGACCACCGTCGCCCGCTCGCCCACGCGCAGGTCGGAGATCTTCTTTACGTTCGAGAGGTCTTCGTGGCGTGCCGGGTAATGCGAGACGAGGTCCGCCAACGACGATATACCGAGGTCCTTGAGAGAACTCTCGATCCGCGGCCCCACCCCCGGCAACTCCGTGACCGGCCTGCCGCGAAGCTCGGGCAGCGTGGTTCGAGCGGGAGCGCGAACCTCCCGTTCGACAACCTCTCCTCTAGAGATAGGCCACGCCATAAGCTCCAGGACCGACATGAGAGCCCACGACGCCGCCGATCCGGGCAACCATCGGATCCGAAACCCCGAGAGATCCGCAAAAGTCTTCTAACAACTCCGGGGCTGCCACGTGTCCGAAGAACATCGGGCTCCCCTTCTCAACAGCCGGTTTTACCTCTTCCACAACGGAAGCCATCTGCCTCTTGCGACCCCGCACGCGCTTGTGCGGTACGACCACGCCGTCTTCGATCTTCAACACCGGCCGGATGTTCAACGCCGTCCCGACCAGCCTTTGGGCCCGCCCGATGCGTCCGCTCTTCGCCAGGTACTCCAGCGTCCCGACCGCAAAGAAAACTTTGCATCCCAGAATAGCCCTCTCCACCGCCCGCCTTATGTCCCCGAACTCGGCCCCCTCGTCCACGACCCGCAGAGCCTCCCACAACACCATCCCGGAGCCCATCTCCGCGTTCCTCGTATCGTAGACCTGGACCGGAGCGTCCACCATCTCTGCCGCCGCGACCGCCGAACCATAGGTACCGCTAAAAGCCTCCGAGAGGGTCAAGACCAGTATGTCGTCGTAGGCGTTTAGAGACTCGTAGGCTTCGACAAAAGCGCCGACCGGCGGCTGCGAGGTCGTCGGGAACTCCTCGGCGCGTCTCAGTTTCTCGTAGAACTCTTCGTCCGTCAGGTCTATCTTATCCACGTAAGTCTCTTCGGGACCGAAGTGGAAGCTCAGGGGGACCACCCGCAAGTCGGGCCGGTCGCGCGCGCCGGTCGGCAGGCTCGTCGTCGAATCCGTGACTATGGCGGTCGTCACTCGGCCACCATCTGGAGCGGATAGAGTGGTTGCCCTCCGTAGCGTGCCTCGACCTCGACACCATCACCCATGCTCTCTATAGCTCGCGAGATCTCCCCAACCTCCTCGTGCCCGAGGTCCTCGCCCCATAAGAGCATCAACAGGTCGGCTCCGTCGTCGATCATCCGCCGGGAGAGTTCGAAGGCGACCTCTCCCACGCTCTCTCCAGAAGCCACAAGCTCCCCATCAAGGAGACCGATATAGTCTCCTTCGGCAACCTTCCGGTCCTCGATGTTCGCCTCACGGACGGCGCGTGTGACCTCCGCCGTCTGTAGAGCCGCCACTATCTCGTCCATCTCTGCGGCCACGTCTTCGGCGTCACCCTCAGCGTCGAAGCCGACCATCGCCGCGAGCCCGGCCGCTATGCTCGTCGTGCGGACGACGAGGACTTCCTGCTCGACCAACTCCCCGACCTGCTCCACGGTTGGCACTATGTTCTTGTTGTTTGGCAGCAGTATCACCACGTCCGCGCCGGTCTCCTCGACGACACGGGCGAAATCGGCGGCGCTCGGGTTCGCGCCCTGCCCACCCTCAATAACGATCGCACCCATCGACTCGAACAGCTCCCGGCTCCCCTCACCACGGCTCGCGACCACCACCCCGAGGGATCCGGTCACAACATGGTTCCGTTCACCGGGTCCAACCTTCGAACGTACCTGAACCTGGGCCTCCATATCGTCCACCTTCACCCCGGTGAGCCGCCCGAATCCGCCCGCGTACGAGATAGCGTCGCCTGGATCCTGAGTATGCAGATGGACCTTCACCACATCATCGTCGGGTACAACCAGGACGCTTTTGCCGATGTCGTGGATGTGTCCGACGAACTCTTCGACGTCGCCCCCGAAACCCGTGACGATAAACTCGGTGCAGTATCCCCACGCTTCTTCTCCAGACCCGGAGATCACACCGAGATGGAGAGTGTCCGCCTCCGAAACCTCCTCGTCCGTCTCGATCTCCTCTCCACTGATACAGCGGTAGAGACCATCTAGTATCACCGCGACCCCGAGCCCCCCGGCGTCCACGACCCCGGCGTCCCGCAACACCCCGAGAAGCTCCGGCGTCCGGCGTACCGAGGCGTGCGCTTCTCTCGCCGTAGCCCTCACGACGCTCGCGAGGTCCAGGCTTCCCTCTTCCAGCGCCTCGCGGGCCGCCCGTGCCGCGTCCTTGACCACGGTGAGCATCGTGCCCTCCACAGGCTCCCGCAGCGAAGAGTAGGCTCTCTTTCTCGCACCTTCCAAGGCGTCGGCGAAGGTTTCGGCTGTTAGGGACGCCCTCTCGGACAGGACCTCGCTGGCGCCCCGGATCATCTGCGATAGGATGACGCCCGAGTTACCCCGCGCACCCATGAGCGCCGCCCGCGCCCCGGCTTTACCGGCTTCTTCCGGTGTCTCATAGTCTTTGCTGGAGGTCTCTTTCAGAACCGATTCGAGCGTGAGAAGCATGTTCGTGCCGGTGTCACCGTCCGGCACGGGATAGACGTTGAGAGCGTTGATCCGGGTAACCTCGGCCTTGAGCGCGGCGTGCGCGGCAGCCACGAAGAACGCCATGTTTATCGCCACCCGTCCCAGCCTTTCACGTCATTCCCCGTTCGATCTCTTATACAGACTTTAGCAGGGTCTATATACTTCTGTCAGCCCGGGGATCTGTTACAATCATCGCCCGGTGCCCGAACGTGCCGGCGGTCCTGTTGGAACCGCTGCAAAAGTTCAAGCTCCCGAGAATCGACGGTATCCTAGCACAGGAGAATTACTGATGGCGAAAGTCTGTTATTCGTGCGGCAAAGGTCCTGACTTCGGCAACGCGCGCAGCCACTCCCTGCGAGCCACGCGCCGGCGCCGCAACCCGAACCTCCAGAAGATCCGGGTCCAGGAAGGTCCGAGCACGCGCCGCGCCTGGGTCTGCACCTCCTGCCTAAAGGCCTTCAAGGTCCAGAAGGCGACCGCCCAGATCCGGCCACCCGTGGTCGTGGAAGGAACAAGCGTCTAGCACGTCCTCCGGGGCGGCTACTCTACAGCTTTTAGCCGCCCTCTGTTCTAGTTGCCTTTTTTCTGGGCACGTTCGTCGATCCGGCCTAGTAAGTCGGCCATTTCGATGGCAGTCTGGGCCGCCTCGAAGCCCTTGTTGCCCATCTTGGTCCCGGCCCTCTCTATGGCCTGCTCTATCGTCTCGGTGGTTATGACGCCGAAGACTACCGGTAGGTCCGTCTCAAGCGCCACCGAGGAGATGCCGCCCGCCGCGCCGCCCGCGACGTAGTCGAAGTGGGCGGTGGAACCCCGGATCACCGCCCCGAGACACACCACCGCGTCGTAGCGCCTAGTTAGGGCGAGGCGCCTGGCGGCCAGCGGTATCTCGTAAGAGCCCGGCACCCATACCACGTCCACCCGGCCCAGGTCTCCACCGTGACGCTTTATCCCGTCTAACGCTCCCTCCACGAGCCTCTGGACGATAAATTCGTTGAACCTCGATGCGACGACCGCGAACGAGCGTCCGGCGGCCGTCAGGTTACCTTCCAAGTATCTGGGTTCGTTCTCCAACTCCCGCTCCCTATTGCTCGTTGAGGATATGGTTGAGCTTCTCGCGCTTCGTCCTCAGGTAGCGCTCGTTGTGGCTGTTCGGCTCGATCTCCAGGGGCAGCCGCTCGGAGATCTCCAACCCGAAGCCCTGCAACCCGACGACCTTCGTGAGGTTGTTCGTCAGGAGCCGGATGCGATCCAGGCCGAGGTCCTTTAGGATCTGTGCTCCGAGCCCGTAGTCTCGCAGGTCCGGGGCGAAACCAAGCTCCTGGTTCGCCTCTACGGTATCAAAACCCTTATCCTGGAGGTGGTAGGCCCGGATCTTATTCAAGAGTCCGATCCCCCGGCCTTCCTGCTGCATGTAGACGATCACACCCTCCCCCTCCTCAGCAACACGGGCCATCGAAGCTTCTAGCTGCTCGCCGCAATCGCAGCGCAAAGAGTGGAGCGCATCTCCGGTCAGGCAGGAAGAGTGAACCCGGACCAGGACATCCTCCTTGCCCTCCGGCTCTCCCATAACCAGGGCGAGGTGGGTCAGCTCGTCCAGGTCGCTCTCGTAGGCGCGAAGCCGGAACTCCCCGAGGTCCGTTGGAAGGCTCGTCTCGACGACGAACTTCACGTGCTCCTCGTTGGCGCGGCGATACTCGATGATCTGCGCAACCGTGATCATCTTGATCCCATGCTCCTTCGAAAACTTCTCCAGGTCCGGCACGCGAGCCATCGTCCCGTCATCTTTCATGATCTCGCAGATAACACCTGCCGGCTTGAGTCCCGCCAGGCGAGAAAGGTCCACCGCCGCCTCAGTCTGTCCGGCTCGCTGCAAAACACCGCCCGGGCGCGCCCGGAGCGGGAAGACGTGACCCGGCATCACCAGGTCCTCCGGGCCGGTCTCATCCTCCACGGCAACCCGGCAGGTGTGCGCCCGGTCGGCGGCGGAGATACCGGTCGTTATGCCGTCTCTGGCCTCTATAGAGACGGTAAAAGCAGTACCCATCCGGGCGGAGTTGTGAACGACCATATCCGGGATCTCCAGCTGATCCAGCACTCCCCCAGCCATCGGGAGGCAGATCAAACCCTTCCCGTGGGTCGCCATGAAGTTTATATCGTCGGCGCTCACGAGCTCCGCGGCCATTGTCAGGTCGCCCTCGTTTTCCCGGTCCTCATCATCGCAGACGATGACCATCTTGCCCTGCTTGATGTCTTCTATCGCGTCTTCTATCGGACTAAACGGCATTCTCAAACGCTCCTCTCGAAACTCTTATTCAACCGCGGCTCCAACAGCCGCTCGACGTACTTGCCTATGACATCCGCCTCCAGGTTCACCCGGTCTCCGGCCTCGCGTTCCCGAAGGTTCGTGCTCTCGCGAGTCTGGGGGAGGATCGAGACCGTAAACGAGTCATCTCCGATGGAGACCACCGTGAGGCTTATACCGTCCACGCAGATGCTCCCCTTCTCGACGGTGTAGCGGAGCACAGCCTCGGGAGCCGCGAACTCCCAGATCTCGGCGTCTCCCTCCGCCCTTACGGACAACACTTCTCCGACGCCGTCAACATGACCCTGCACTATGTGTCCCCCGAACCGGCTCCCGGCATTCATCGCCAGCTCCAGGTTGACGAGGTTTCCTTCGGCGAGGTCGCCGAGCGCCGTCCGCCGGAGCGTTTCGTGCATCGCGTAGAAGACAAGCAACGTTCGATCCTTCTCACCAACCGTCAGGCAAGTCCCGTTCACGGAGACCGAGTCCCCGACACCCACGACCTCCGCAACCTTGCCGGCCGAGACTTCCAGCCGCGCCATGCCGCCGGTCTCCAGCCCTATTATTCGTCCGCTCTCCTCGACCAAACCGGTAAACACGGTCCTCCTTACCTACGCCCTGGTTCTCGTGGATACAACGTCACGGCGACATCGTCTCCAACCATCTCTAGGTTATCGACACTAAATTTCTGCGCCTCGGCCACACGCGAGACCTCGAGGGCTCCCATCATCGGGACACCGTTGGATCCCAGAAGCTTCGGCGCGTAAAACAGGGTCAGCTTGTTGACCAGTCCTCGCTCGACGAATCGCCGGGCCGTCTCGCCTCCGCCTTCGACCAGCACGCCACTGATATCCCTCCGCGCAAGCTCCTCCAACACGATACTGAGGTCCAGCCCTTCGTTCGTGGCGGGCACGGAGATCACCTCCGCACCTGCTCTCTCCAGGCTCTGCCCGCGATCGTCTCCGGCCTCCTCGGTCGTAAAGATAATGATCGGGCTCTCGTCAACGGTCATAAGAAGCCTGCTCCGCAGCCCAAGCTTTAAGTGCGGGTCCAGTACAACACGCGTGGTTCGCGGTGGTTCGCCCGGCACGCCGCGGGCGGTAAGTAGAGGATCGTCGGTGGTCGCGGTGGTCGCCCCGACCAGCACGGCGCCAGCCTCGGCCCGCAAGAGATGAGCCCGGAGCCTCGCCTTCTCGCCCGTGATCCACTTGCTGTCACCACCTGATGCGGCGATCCTGCCATCTAAAGTGGCGGCGAGCTTGAGGTGGACGAACGGAAGACCGGTACGCATCCTGTGGAAAAATCGCTCGTTCTGCCGCTCGAAGGAAGATTCCTCCAGGACCTCAACCTCGATCCCGGCTTCCCTCAAGACCTCGACGCTTCGGCCTCGCATACTCGGGTTTGGATCCAGGTGTCCAACGACCACGCGCCCTATACCAGCCTGGATTATGGTTTCCGTGCAGGGAGGAGTCCGGCCGTGATGGTTGCAAGGTTCGAGCGAAACGTACATCGTAGCCCCACGTGGCGTTGTCTTGCAGCTCTTTAGAGCCGAGACCTCGGCGTG
>JBBPZT010000021.1:0-9759 GCA_038198625.1 Rubrobacterales bacterium | reverse complement strand
TCGCGGCGCTTATCGTACTGATCGGGGTCGCCCCGTTCCTGCTGCTCGACGTCATCCACCGGGCGACGGAGGCCATGGGCCTGTGAACATGAGCCAGATGGGACAGGACCTCGCCCTGCTGGCTCCCGTGCTGGCCGTGCTGCTAACCGCCGTGGGCGCCTTGTCCTTCGAAATGCTGCATATGCCCAAAATTGGGTTGCCGTTCACCGTAGTAGGGTTGCTGGTGGCGACCGGCCTCGCAATACCACTGTTGGGTACGGATACGACCGTGTTCATGGGCACCTACCGGATGGACAGCTTGAGCGTGTGGGCTGTGATCCTGCTGATGCCCACGACGGCGCTGACCGCCATACTCGCGCGCATCGAGGTCCGCGACACCGACCGGGAAGGCACGGTGTACAGTCTGCTGGTGTTCGCGGCCCTGGGGGCTCTCGTGCTCGCGGGGGCGGGCGACGTGATGTTCCTCGTGCTCGGCGTGCTCCTCTCCAGCCTGGCCACGTTCACGCTCGTCGCATATCCGCGTGACGACCGCGCCACCGAGGCGGCGATGAAGTACTTCGTCTTCGGCTCTGTAACCGGCGCGGTCATGATCTTCGGCCTCACGTACTGGTTCGGGGTCACGGGCTCCACCCTGCTCTCGGAACTCGGAAAACTCGGAAGCGCGCCGCCCGCGGCCGCCTTCGGCTTCGTCGCAGTGCTCATCGGTCTCGGGTACAAGGCCTCTTTCGTCCCGTTCCACTTCTGGGCTCCGGACGCCTACGACGGCGGCCCGGTCTCGGTCGCGGCCTTTCTCTCGATAGTTCCAAAAGTCGGCGCGATCTTCGCCCTGGTCCAGGTCGTACGCTATCTGCCGGCCAATGCTACCGCCTGGCCGCTCGTCATCGTCGGACTCGCAGCCATCACGATGACCTACGGTAACCTCGCGGCGCTCGTCCAGGATAACGTCGTGCGTCTCCTGGCCTACTCCTCGATCGCCCAATCCGGCTACTTCTTGCTTGGCGTCGTCGCCATCGGTCAGAGCGGGCTCGCCGTCCGGTCGCTCATCTTGTTCACCGCCGCATACGCCGCCATGAACCTGGGGGCTTTCGCCGTCGTTCTCTCCGTGGGCCGGGACCTCAGGTCGTTTGCCGGGTTCGGGCGTACGAACCCGGCGGCGGGTGTGGCGATGGTTATCTTCCTCATCTCGCTCGTCGGCATACCGCCGCTGGCGGGCTTCGTCGGCAAGTTCCTGCTCTTCGGTGCGGCGATAGACGCCGGGTTTACCTGGCTCGCCGTGATCGCCATCCTGAACAGCGTTCTCTCGCTCGGCGTGTACCTGCGGGTCGTCGTACCGATGTACGGGCAGCCGAAAGAGGTGACGGCTCCATCCCGAACTCTCGCGGCGGTATGGATGATAGCTCTGGTTTTCACCCTGGGGATAGGCGTCACGGCCCAGGTGCTGCTCGGGAGCATCGGCTAAAAGAGATTTCCACGCCCATAAGGCCGGAAAATCCGGGGTTGTATCTAACGCGGACGGGTGAGACGGTTTACCGTCGCCCCGACGACGGGCGAGAGAAGAAGGCCGACGAGCAGCGAGTACGCGAGGATCGCTTCGGCCGCGACGAGTCCCTGGGCAAACAGCAACGGATCCCGGAAGATGTCGAGGACCTTCGAAACCTCTTCCAGGTTCTCCACCGAAAACCCGGAGATGTTGATCGTCAGGGCACCCCAAATGGAGAGTGCCGCGAGTGGCGCCGCAACCAGAGCCTGCACGATCCCTACCAACAAAGTCGCGAAGAACCTCCCGAGACGAGTCTCCCGCCGCCGGGTCCTCCTTGCCAGATCTCCCGCGACCCAGGCTCCGGCCGCGCTGCTCAACGCCGCGCACAAGTATGCCGACACCAGAAACGGACTGAGGCTGAAAGGGTCACCGAAAGCCAGCGCCGACGAGACGACCGCCAATGCGAAGCCCCATAAAGCTCCCGCCAACAGCAGCAAGTTGCGCTCCCTCTTGCTCATTGTCCACAATACTAGGCTATTTCGTGTTTCGGTTTCGAATGTTTCCGGAGGGAAATTTGCTTTCCCTAACGGACTCAGAAAAGCTGGTACGGTGTTTGGGATCGGCGAAAACGCTGACAGACTCTTCCAGGTATTCCGCGAGTGCGGAGGCTCCGATGCCAGCCTGTCGTGGGCTGGTGATGTGAAGTTGGTCCGGGAAGTCCCGCAAGCTCCGGAGCGAGAGCCTCCGGCGACTGAGCGGAGTCAGGGCTCAGTCCAAGCATCAGACAGAGGCCGGTATATAATTTCCGGGATAATGCTTTCGGATACGGAGAATAGGACCTTCACTATCGTGAGGGTTCATTGGGTGACTGTCCTGTCGGCGCTTGCGGTGCTGGTCCTGTCTCTATGCCAGAATCTCACCGCAACCACGCCGCTTACTACGGTTGCTCCGGCGAATTCCCCCGACCTGGGCATTTGCATGACCCTTTCCGAGGCGAAGGTTGCGCCTTGCGGAGGCGTAGGGGCCCACCCGGGCATGCTGCTGGGACCAGGGTTCGCCACCACGCTCATCTTCGCCCTGACGGCGCTCCTCTGTCTGCATAGAAACATTGCCCCAACCCGGAGAAAGACCGGATCTCTTGGGAAGATCGGATGTTACAACCAGCTGGCTGCTCTACGGTTCTTGCGAAGCCCTGACTTTGTATTCCTGCAGGTGCTCCGCCTGTGATCTCTCCCAAGCTTTAGAGAACGTTTCATTCGTCGCCGCGTCCGGGCGAGGGATCGAACGGAAGTGGATCTCTGATCCAAACAGGCCGGGGAAACGAAAACACCGCAGGAGGTTATGGAAATTGTCCGTCAAGAGGTTCATCCCCAGTTTCATAAGCCTGCTCATGATAGGAGCGGGTGTCGGGCTCATCGTGTTCTTCTTTCTCGGTTTCTTCGGCCAGACCGCTGGGAGCACAGCCACCAACAACAAGAACCCTCAGGGATTCAACGTACCAAAGGTTAGTACCGTCGAGCAGACGCAGGACGCACCGGGTGCAAAAGGTCCCAAAAACAAGACCTTGACGGTGACGATACCGGCGATGAGCCGGGTAAAAGACGCCTCTGTCCCCGACGCCGTGGGTAGCAACGAAGAAGCCCTCAACAACAGCGTGGCGATTCACCTCAAAGGCACGGGCTTCCCCTGGCAGAAAGGCTCCAACACGTACCTCGCGGGCCACAGGCTCGGTTATATGGGAACGAAGAGCCTGCTGGCATTTTTCGACCTGAACAAGCTCAAGAACGGCGACAAGATTTACGTCAAGGACGCCAACGGCAAGAAATACACCTACGAGGTCTTCAAGGAGTTCGTGGTGAGCCCCAATAACCTCTCCATAACCAAACCCGTATCCGGCAAGAGCGTGTTGACCTTGCAGACCTGCACCCTCCCCGACTACACAAAGCGCCTCATCGTGCAGGCCAAACTTACCCGCAAGGCTTGAACGAAAGACGGGACGCGGTCTCTTATCCCCGGACGTGGAAGGTCAGTATCCGATAGCCGGTGTGCGGTTGACGAACGCATCGGTGGTGACTTGTTCTAACAAGAAAGCGGCTGTGTCCGCGTGAGAGATCCAGAATCACCTTCCCGGTTCGGGGTCTTCCGCCGCTGGCTGAAAACTTCTCAAGATATCCGGAAGGAAACTCCTCCGAGATTATGCTCTGTTTATCCCTACCTGTCTTCGCCTGGTGGATGCTACGCGATCACCATTCGACTCAAAAATCTTCGTCGTAGACTTTCTGCTGGGGGCGTCCGGCGGTGTAGAGGCGAAGCAGCATACCTCCACTCACGGGAGAGAGGAAGAGGCCGGTGAGGCCCGCGGGCAGCAGGTCGCGGGCTATGGCCCAGGCGACCACCATCGGTCCACCGGTTGGGAAGACGGAACTGTTCACGAGGCTGAGGGGGTCCAGGGTGCCGCCGCCCGGAAGTATGCCCGCAGCGTAAATGATGAGGATGAGGGTGCCGGAGATCAGGCCCATGAACAGGGAGAGCAGTAGGCTCAGGAGGAGTCTCGCGCTGAGAAGGGCCGAAGCTCCTCCGCCACTGTCTCTCGAACGTCTTCTCAAGAGCAGGATGCCGCCGAAGATGGGGGTGGCGATCAGGCCCGCCACCAGTCCTACTCCTATGTAGGTAAGGGCGATCACGGTCAGATTACCTTCACTGCCCTGGCTTCCCTGCAAGACGAGGAGTATGAACGGCTCGGGGAACAGCGACTTCACGAGCGCGAAGGCGAGACCGTAGATAGCGCCGAGCCCCAACAACCTCAAGAAGGTCAAGACCCTACCTCCTCCACTTTCGCGCTACGCTTGATCAGGGGCCCGAAAATAGGGCCGAGTAGTACCCCCCCCACCACGGCATACATGAATACGGAGAGCGCCACGAAGAAGCTGCCGAGGAAGACCTGGGGACTCATCAGCCTGGACAGCCCCTCCGGGTTGAGCGGTGAGAACCCGGAGATCGTCACGGACATCAACCCCCAGAACAGGAGGGCCGCAACGCCTCCGCCGAAGAGCCCCTGGAAGAGCCCGGTCCCAAGAGAGCTCGCGAGGCCGCCAAGCTTCGCGCCCTTTTTCAGGCGAACCAGGAGCCGCTGCCCGGTGGCGAGGGTTCCAACGCAACCGCTGAACGCGGCGGACACCAGCGCCGCAGCCAGAAACCAGCCAAACCCTCTCGCCATCACGAGCGCGGGAACGGCCGCCAACAGGATGCCCCACAGGACACCCAGGGCCAGGAGCCGGTTACGAAAGTAAGCTTTCATCTAGCTACAAGCATATCCTCCGGTCGTACGCGCGTCAGCAAGAAGTTTCACGGGGCCGCGTACGAGACTACTCGGAGACGGCCGTGCCGGTATTTTCGGCGCTCTGGTCGATCCAGACCGTCTTCGGGTTCGTGAACTCGTGGATGCCGAAGTGGGAGAGCTCGCGCCCGTAGCCCGAGTTCTTCGCCCCGCCGAACGGGACTTCCGGGGTTGACTCTGTCATCTTGTTGATATAGGTCATCCCGGCCTCCAGCTCGTTGACGAACCGTTCCTGCTCGGCCTCGTCGTTAGTCCAGGCGGAGGAGCTGAGGCCGAAATCGGAGTCGTTGGCGAGCGCCAGGGCTTCGTCGATGTCGGAGACCCTGAAAAGCGAGGCAACGGGGCCGAAGATCTCCTCCCGGTACGCTGGCGAGTCCTCGGGGATGTCCGTGAGGATGGTCGGTGGGTAGAAGTTGCCTGGACCGTCCGCTGGCTTGCCGCCGGTGAGGACTTTCGCCCCGGCCTCCACACTCTTGCGGACCTGTCCGTCCACGTCTTCGAGGATTTGAGGCGTGGCGAGCGGTCCCATGTCCGTGCCTTCCTCCATCGGGTCGCCGACCTTTAGGGCTTGCATGCTCTCCACGTAGCGGCGCTCGAACTCGTCGGCGATCTCCTCGTGGACGATGATCCTCTTGGCGTTGATGCACGACTGGCCGTTGTTGAGCGTCCGGGACGTGACCGCCGTGCTTACGGCCTTGTCCAGGTCCGCGCTCGGCATCACGATAAACGGGTCGCTCCCGCCGAGCTCCAGCACGGTCTTCTTGAGGTTCTTCCCTGCATTGCTCGCGACCTCTCGCCCGGCCGGCTCGCTGCCGGTGAGCGTCGCCGCCCGGACCCGCGGGTCGTCAACGATAGCCTGGACCTTGGAAGAGCCGATCAAGAGCGTCTGGAAAGCACCCTCCGGGAAGCCCGCGCGGTGGATGACGTCCTCTATGGCGAGGGCGCACTGCGGGACGTTTGAGGCGTGCTTGAGGAGCCCGACGTTGCCGGCCATCAGCGCCGGAGCCGCGAACCGGAAGACCTGCCAGAACGGGAAGTTCCACGGCATGACCGCCAACACCGGCCCGATCGGCTGGTAGCGGATGAACGCGTTTGCGCCTTCCAACTCCACCGCCTCGTCGGACATGAACTTCTCGGCGTTCTCGGCGTAGTAGCGGCAGCCGCGGGCGCACTTGTTCGCCTCGGCGATAGCTGACACGTACGTCTTGCCCATCTCGGTCGTCATGATGCGGCCGAGCTCCTCCGCCTCTTCCTCCAGGATCTCCGCCGCCCGGATCAGCATCCGCGAACGATCCTCAAAAGAAGTCTTTCGGTACTCGCGGAAAGTCTCCGCCGCACGTTGGATCTTCTCCTCGACCTGCTCGTCGGTCAGCTCATCGAAGCTCTTGATCTCTTCGCCGGTCGCCGGGTTGGTAGTAGATATAGCCACGAAAACCTCCTCATACTGGATCTTCCAGATAACCCTCTAAAGAGGAGATTCTACCCGTTATCTTTCGCCCTGATCGGGAACAGCGGCCTGGACCTCCCGCGCGGCCCGCACGATATGCTCCGCGGCCGTCTCTACCTCCCCGGAGGTGGTGAACCTGCCGAGGCTGAACCGGACTGACGAGAGCGCCACTCTCTCACTAACACCCATCGCGCGCAGGACGGGCGACGGCTCCGGGCTCGCCGAAGCACACGCCGAACCCGCCGAAGCCGCGACCTCCGGGAGCGCGGCCAGCAACTCACCGGCCCCAATCCCCTGAAAAGAGACGTTCAGAGTATTCGGCAGCCGGGCCTCGGGATGGCCGTTCAGATGCGCATCCGGGACGCCCGCAACGAGACGTTTCCAGAGCTTGTCCCGCAACCCCGCTATCCTGTCACACTCCTCCGGCAGCGCGGCAGCCGCGAGAGACGCCGCGCGCCCGAAACCGACGATGCCGGGGACGTTAAGCGTGCCGCTCCTGAGACCCCGCTCCTGGCCGCCGCCCCGCAGCAAGGGCTCGGGCCGCACCCGCCGGACGCCGGATAACGGCCGCCGCCGGACGTACAGGGCGCCGACGCCCTTCGGTCCGTAGCACTTGTGGGCGGAGAGACTCATCAGGTCCACGCCGAGCTGCCCCGCGCTCACCGGGACCTTGCCGAGCGCCTGGGCCGCGTCGGTGTGGAACGGGACACCGGCTTCGTGGGCGACCTCCGCGAGTTCCCGGACCGGGTTGATGGCGCCGGTCTCGTTGTTGGCGAGCATGATCGAGACGAGCGTGGTCTCCGGCGTCACGGCTTCTCGGAGGTCTTCCGGGCTCACAAGGCCGAAGCTGTCGACCGGTAGGACAGTCACCCGGATGCCGAGCCTCTCCAAATCCTTGACGCTCTCCAGGATGGCCTCGTGTTCGGTGGCGGTGGTTACGAGATGGTCGCCTGGATGGAGCATGCCGTACAGGGCCGTATTGTCCGCCTCGGTGGCGCCGGAGGTGAAGACGACCTCCTCCGGCGACGCCCCGATGCCCTCGGCTAGTTCCTCGCGGGCTAGCTCCACGGCGGCCTCGGCCGTCCAGCCGTGGGCGTGGGCCGAAGAGGGGTTTCCGAAATTCTCCCTGAGATAAGGCAGCATCGCTTCGAGGGCGCGTTCGTCCAACGGTGTCGTCGCGTTGTTGTCCAGGTAGATTGTCACGATGCGCCTTCTATAACTCAGGCCGGGACTCCGAAGCGTGGAGTACCGCCAGATCGTCGAGGAGTTGCCGAGCGTTGCGCATATGCCCCTGGGCCGCGAAAGCGTGGGCGCAGCCACGCGGCACGTTCCGGTCCCGGTAGTGGGTCGCCTCCACCCTGGCGCGTTTGGCTGCTCTTTCAGGTTCTCCGGCGAGCCGTTCATACCGCGTGGCGGCTGCCTCGAACGTATCCCCGGTCATGCCCCGACGCTCCTCTCTTCCGTGTCCTGACGATAGTGGCAGCCCCGGCTACTCGTATCCCCGAGGGCCCCCCTTATTATCTCGCGGGCGACGAGCAACGGCCCGCCCAGCTCCGAGCCTCCGTGCCGGCGTTCGAGGCTCGCCAGCTCTTCCAGGCCGAGCGCGAGTCCTTCCCCGCTCCGGACTAGACCGGACCTCTCCCACATGATGCGGCGCAGGTTCCGCCAGGCTCCGTCCGGCGCGCTCTCCGGGACGCGCTCCGGTCCGTGAACGTCTCCGGCCGTCACGGGTCCGGGGCGGGCGGCGTCTTCCCCGGCCCGCCAGCCCCACACGAGGCATTCGAGAAGCGAAGTCGAAGCGAGACGGTTGGCGCCGTGCAGGCCGGTCCCGGCGACCTCACCCGCCGCCCAGAGGCCGCGCAGGCTCGTTCGCCCCCGGGCATCCGCCGTTACGCCGCCGCAGGAGTAGTGGGCCGCCGGGACCACGGGGATGGGGCTTGTCGTCATGTCTACTCCCGCCCTCAGGCAACTTGCGTAGATGGCCGGGAACCTCTCCCTGAGCCAGGCGGCGGGCTTGTGGGTGATGTCCAGGTAGGCGCAGGGGGAGCCGGTACGGTCCATCATCGTGCGTATCTCCCTGGCTACGACGTCCCGAGGGGCGAGCGAGCCTAGAGGATGATCTACGAACTCTCTGCCGTCCGGATCGAGGAGCACGCCGCCCTCGCCGCGCACGGCCTCGGAGATCAAGGGTTGCGTTCCACCCGGAGCCTCGCCCGGCGTGTACAGCGCGGTCGGGTGGAACTGGACGTAGTGGAGGTCCCTGATCCCAGCTCCCACCCGCAGCGCGAGCGCGACGCCGTCCCCGGTCGCGCCGGGCGGGTTGGTCGTGTGCTCGTAGAGTCCGCCCAGGCCTCCAGTCGCGAGCACCACACCACGCGCCGCCAGGGTCTTCATCTCGCCCTCGTGCATTACGTGGACGCCGGTGCAGCGGTTGCCGGAGACGGCGAGGTCTATAGCTCTCGCATCCGGGAGTACGGTTACCCGTTCTTCCTCATGCACCGCGCGGGTAAGGGCGCACTGTATCTCCGCGCCGGTAGTGTCTTTATGGTGGATGATTCGCGCAACCGAGTGGGCCCCTTCGCGGGTCAGGTGCAGCCCGTCGCCGTGCCGGTCGAAGGGAACCGCGAACTCTTCGATCAGGATCTCCCGGACCAGCGGCGGACCCTCCGTGGCGAGCATCCGGGCCGCCTCGCGGTCACCCATCCCGGCTCCGGCTTCCAGGATGTCTCGTGCCAGCAGGTCCGGCGAGTCGTCGGGGGCGGTGTAGATGATGCCGCCCTGGGCGTAGCGGGTGTTTGCCTCCTCCGGGTCGGGGAGCTTGGTGAGCAGGACGACCTCCGCGCCTTTCCTGGCCGCCGCGAGGGCCGCGGCGCTACCGGCGATGCCCCCGCCGACTACTACAAGGTCGGCTGCTAGCATGTCTCCACCTCCAGAGAGATATCCGCTGCGGGCGCCGAGTGGGTGAGCGCCCCGACGGAGATTAGATCCGGCCCAGCCTCCGCGTAGACGCGTACCGTCTCCAGGTTGATCCCGCCCGAAATCTCGACCAGCACCTCCGGCGCCTCTCGGCGCGCGAGCCCGACCGCTTCTCTTACTCTCTCCGGCGTCATGTTGTCCAGCAACACCACGTCCGCCCCGGCTCCGAGCGCCTCTTCGAGCGCCTCCAGACTCTCGACCTCGACCTCGACCTTGAGCAAGTGGGGAGCCCCGGCCCGCGCCCGGCCGACGGCTTCTTTTACGCTCCCGGCGAGGATGAGGTGGTTGTCTTTGATCAGGACGCCATCGTCCAGCCCGGCCCGGTGGTTCGTCCCGCCTCCGGCCCGCACCGCCGCTTTCTCCAACACCCTCATCCCCGGCGATGTCTTGCGAGTATCCGTGACGCGCGCCCCGGTACCATCAATAACCTCCACGTACGTCCGGGTCAACGTCGCGACCCCGGAGAGCCGCATCAACAGGTTCAGCGCGACCCTCTCGGCGGCGAGCACGGCCCGCGCC
>JBBPZT010000020.1:0-5200 GCA_038198625.1 Rubrobacterales bacterium | reverse complement strand
TCTCTACGGCCGCCCGTCGGGTCCGATATATCTCCGGATAGCGCGTCCGCCGCTATGGCGTTGATCGTAAAATCCCGCCGGGCCAGGTCGTCGGCGAGGCTCTCCCCGAAAGTTACCTCCGGGTGGCGGCTTCCCTCGGTGTAGAGGTCGCTCCGGTAAGTCGTCACCTCGACCGAGTAGCCACCCACTTCCGCCCCGATAGTCCCGAAGCGCTCCCCGATGGTCCACAGATGACCGGCCGTTCTCCTGAGGATTTCCTTGATCTCCGCCGGACGCGCCCCGGTCGTCGCGTCGACATCCGTGCCCGCCCCCCCGAGCAGCGCGTCACGCACGAACCCGCCGACCACGTACAGCTCGTGCCCCGTTTCCCGGAACGCTTCGCCGAGTCGCCCCAGGGCTCGTGGAACCCGAATACTTTTGACCTCCGTCATCATAACCGGATAGATTCTAGTACGGAGAAGCCTCGCGTAAAGAGGAGATCAGCGGGTTCAAACAGACATTGCGGCTTCGCGAGAGGAAAAAATATCGAAGTAGTCGCCGAAGCCTGTCACGGAAAAGATGCGCTCGACGGCGTGAGAGGGTTTAGCAAGGCGGAGTGAGACCCCACGCTCTTCGAGTGAGTCTTTGGCCCGCATGAAGGTCGAGAGAGCCGTAGAGTCCATGAAAGCTATGCCGCTCATATCCACGACCACGGTCTCGCTGCCGTTGCCAGCGGCCTGCTCTATGGTGTGCTTGACCTGCGGGGCGGTGTGGAGGTCGATCTCCCCGCGCACCGAGACGACGGCGTAGGAACCTGAGTTCTCGTCCACGTTTACCGCGAAGTTCATGCTCTGTACAGTCTCGCTTTCAGCCACTCGTAGGATCAACGGCAGCAGTCATTATATTAGTTACCCTGGTCGGCAACCTGCTTTTTTCTGGTAACATCGGGCCATGGAAGCGCAGGCCAAACCGGAGCGCGTGGCCGTTTTCGTAGACGGCGCGAACCTCTACCACTCCATAAAGAACTACTTCAGGGGGATCCTCGACTACGGTGTGCTGCTCTCCGCCGCTACGGACGGCCGCAAGTTGCTGCGCGCGACTTTTTACATAGTCGAGAAGCAAGAGGCGGACGACACCGGGGCTTCATCGTCCCGCTCTTTTGTCTACAACCTGAATAAGTTCGGCTACAAGGTACGCTCCAAGCCACTCCTCGTCCACGAGACTTTCACCCCGGAGGGAGAGCGTAGCATCTACCACAAGGGCGACTGGGACATCGGCATCGTCGTGGACATGATGCGCCTCGCGGATCACGCCGACACCTACGTCCTGGTCTCCGGTGACGGCGACTACGTCGAGGCCGCCGAGTACCTCCAGAGCGAGAAGGGTATCCGCGTGGAGGTCATAAGCGCCGGCCAGTGTACATCTCAGGCCCTCCTGGACGTTTGCGACTTCCACACGGACCTCTCCGACGTTCCCGGCCTTTTCCGCCGTCAAGGACAACAAAAAGTCGCATCGGAATCGTAGTCGGGCAGCCTTTACGGCTCCCTTATGGGCTCTCCTATAACCCGAACCTCGGCTTCGAGCTCTATCCCGAGCCTCTCCCGGACTTTCTCCCGGACGAGCTGTATTAGCTCCAGGGCGTCTTTGGCCTTACCGCCACCGAGGTTGACGAGGTAGTTGGCGTGTACGGGCGAGACCTCCAGCATACCGATCCTGGTCCCTTTGAGGCCCGCAGCTTCTATGACGCGGCCGGGGAAGTCGTCCCCGGGGCGCTTGAAGGTAGAGCCGCAGCTAGGCTTGTTGGGCGAGCCGCCCATGCGCTGCGCCCGGAACTCTTTTATGCGGGCTTTCGACTTATTCGCGTCGCCGGGTGTGAGCGTGTAGGCTGCCCGCAGGACGAGCCAGTCCGGATGCTCGTGGAAGATGCTGTGCCTGTAGGAGAGGTCGAGGTCGGCGTTTTTCATGCGGACCACCTCGCCCTCGCGGTAGACATCCGCCCAGACGAGGACTTCCCGCGTCTCGCTGCCGTAGGCTCCGGCGTTCATGTACACGGCGCCTCCGACGGTTCCGGGGATACCGGTGGCGAACTCCAGCCCGGCGAGACCCCGGCCGGCGGTGGTGTTGGCGAGGACCGGGTAGAGAACTCCGGCGTCGGCTACCACGTGCTCCCCATCGACCTCTACATGCGTGAGGGCTTTGGCCAAACGGATTACGAGGCCCCGGACGCCGCCATCCTGGATCAGCACGTTCGTGCCGCCGCCGAGCACGGTCACGGTGATGCCGTGATCCCTCGCCGTTCTAACAGCTTCCACGAGGGTGGAAACATCACGAGGCTCTATCAGGGCATCGGCGGGACCCCCGATCTTCCACGCCGTGTAACGTTTGAGCGGCTCGTCGAATTTTGCCGAGGGGAAGAGCCGTTGTAGAGTTTCCCTTTGCATGAGGAGAATATAGAGTACGAGGGTGTACTTTGCAGGCGGGGACGGAGGCGGACAACGATTACAATAGACGAACTCCAGCAACAGGTCCGGCGCCTCAAGACCGAAAAAGGATTCGACGTCGACCTGGAGCAGAGGCTCGCCTACTTGATGTCCGAGGTAGGAGAGGTCGCGGGTGAAGTGCTGAAGCTCTCCCGGAACAGGAACCGGGACGTAGGAGAGATAGGTCCGGTGGAGATAGAGGGTGTCAGGGAGAACCTCGGCATGTAGATATACGACGTGGTATGGAACCTGTGCGATCTTGCGGACCTGGCTGGTGTGGACCTGGAAGAAACCTTCGCGAAGAAGGCCAAACTCAACGAGGATAGAGAATGGTAGGTGTGAGATGAAGGCGATGGCGCTCGCGGCAGGCAAAGGTACGAGGCTCTTTCCGCTGACCGGGGAGGTTCCGAAACCGATGGCCCCGATCGTGGACACCCCAATAATCGAGCACATCTTCCGCCTGCTGGCCATCCACGGTATCAAGGAAGTCAACGTCAACGTCCACTACCTTGCCGGCGCCCTGCTGAAAGCCTACGGTGAGGAGTCGAAGGTCAACGGCATGTCTATCAACCTGAGCCGGGAGGACAAGCTCCTCGGCACGGCCGGAGGCGTAAAGCGTCTGGCCGAGAGGTTCGACGAGACCTTCGTGGTCGTCTCGGGTGACGCGCTGACCGACGTGGATATCGGGGAGCTGGTCGCCTTCCACAAGGAGAGGGGCGCCCTGGCAACGATAGCATTGAGGAGGGTCTTCGATACCTCGGAGTTCGGGGTGGTCGTGATGGACGAGGGCGGAAACATCCAGGGATTTCAGGAGAAGCCGGACCCGAAAGAGGCGATCAGCACGCTCGCCAATACCGGTATCTACGTCTTCGAGCCGCGGGCGCTTTCGTACATTCCGGAGGATACTTTCTTCGACTTCGCCCAGGACGTTTTCCCGAAGCTACTGGAGAACGGGGAGAAATTCGTGGGCTACCAGGGAGATTTCTACTGGTCGGACATCGGGACTTTGCAGGCCTACCGGCAGGCCCAGTACGACGTGCTCTCCGGCAGTGTGAAGGTGAAGATACCCGGGGAAAAGCGTGGAGAGAGCCTGTGGGTCGGGGAAGACGCCCAGATCCACCCGACCGCCAAGATGGATGGCTACGTGGTGGTGGGACGAGACGCGGTAGTCGGACGGGACGTGGTGCTCACGGGCGACGTTACGGTAGGGAGCGATTGCTTGATCCGTCCGAACGCCACTATAAAGCGGAGCATCCTGCTACCCGGCGCGAGCGTGGGAGACGGCGCCTACCTGGAGGATTGCATCGTAGGTCACGGCTACGATGTACGGCCCGGCGAGACCATCCGGGGAGGCGCCCTGATCCGTCGCGTATCCGGGGCTTAGAAAGAAAGGTAGTCGAACCGGCTGCTCTCAGGTGGGTTTTACGAAGCGGTAGCCGAAGCCCCGGACGGTCTCTATGAGCTTCGGGGCTGTCGAACTGTCGCCGAGCTTGGTGCGCAAGCGCTGCACGTAGACGTTGACGGTGCGCTCGTCTATGTATTCGTCCTCGCCCCAGACCTGGCGGAGTAGCGCCTCGCGGGGAAAGACCCGTCCGGGGCTCTGAGCCAGAGTATAGAGCAGCTTGAACTCGCGGGGTGAGAGAAGGATCCTCTCGCCCCCCTTACGAACCTCTACCTGGTCCGGGTCGATCTCAAGGTCCCCCGCCTGGATCCGGCCTGGCCCACCATCGCCCCCGAGGTCTCTTTTCCTGAAGATTTGCTTGAGACGCGCCACCAGTTCCCTGGGGTTGACCGGCGCGCGCATGTAGTAATCCGCCCCGAGTTCTATACCAACGATACGGTCCATCGTATCCTCGTCCCGCAACAGAGCCACCGTCGAAACCCCCGGCTTCTGCACGGCGGAGATCACCTGAAACCCCCGCTCGTCGGGCAGCCGGTTATCCACCACCGCAACCTCGAAGCCCTGGCTGTTGGCCATCTGTCGCGCCTGCGCGCCCGTTCCGGCCGGCACCACCATCCAGCCCTCACCTGAGAGCGCCCGGCGCAGCCGCAACCTCTCCTCATCATCCCCTATAACCAGTAAAACAGCCGCACTCAAAAAATCAGATCCACCCTGTGTACCTCTTCTACTCTCCAAGCCCCCGAAGTATAACCGCAAAAGCATCACCAAATAACCACCAGCCTTGAGCAAACCCTATTCAAAGGATATGATAGACACTTCAAATGCGCTCGTAGCTCAGTTGGATAGAGCGTCTGACTACGAATCAGAAGGTCGCAGGTTCGAGTCCTGCCGAGCGCGCCCCCGAAAATCCTGCAAAAGCGGGACTTTTTCGTTTATTTGATGCTTTCAAATTACTTGATTTTCGCCGTTTGACCGCAATTTGACCGCAATAGCACCG
Source organism: Rubrobacterales bacterium (assembly GCA_038198625.1). Classification (GTDB taxonomy): domain Bacteria; phylum Actinomycetota; class Rubrobacteria; order Rubrobacterales; family Rubrobacteraceae; genus JBBPZK01. Next base: position 342 of record JBBPZT010000020.1, on the reverse strand, counting down.
ATCTAGCGTTCCGGCCTCCAGCGGCCCTCCGCATCGTAGTTGGGAGAGCCAAAGAGACCGCAGGCGTTCCAGACAACATCGAGGAGGGGCTTCATCAGCCGTTCGACCCCTGCCCGATCCTGCTGGAAATCCTGCACCATCGCCTCGGGAACTCGCACCTCGTCCCGATCCACCAGCCTGACGCGGTGGCGCAGGAGGACGTCCACCGCCATGCGGTAGCCTCTGGCGCCCACGATACTCAACGCGAGGAGCGCCGGACCTCGTACGCCGAAGCTTGAGGTATCGTTCAACGGCCACCAGCAGCTCGCGCTCGAGAACCTCGCTCGCTATGTAGGGACCTCT
>JBBPZT010000019.1:0-6117 GCA_038198625.1 Rubrobacterales bacterium | reverse complement strand
GGGGGTTGTCGAGCGCGACCTCAGGGATGGGCAGCACCGAAACCCGGCCGGGCGGCCTGGGTGGTTCACGACCGCTTACTTCCACCTTCCGCAGGAGCTGGAAGAAGAAGCGACCGAAGCAGGTCTTTCCGTCGAAACGCTTGTCGGTATTGAGGGGCCAGGCTGGCTGATGCCAGACCTCGAGGCGTGGCTTGAAGACCCTGGTCGCCGAGCGAAGCTCCTAAGAGTGATCAGGCGATTGGAGGCCGAGCCCAGCCTGCTCGGCGCTAGTTCACACCTTCTCGTGGTAGGTCGGCGACCTTGAGCAGGTTTGTACGGGCTGCTGGCTAGCGATATGACCAGTGAGTCATCGGAAAGAACAGTTTCCGTCAGCGTGGTGACACACGAGTAGATCAGGAAGAGTCCGGCCGCCTGAGCCGTTTCTCGCGGTCGGGCTCTTCTTGATAGCTGGCGGTATAGTCCCTTTAACCCTCCGGCTATCTGATGATGCGGCGGATCAGGAATCCCGAGACGAGCAGCGCCGCCCCTGCTACCGCGAGACCGGACATGGGGAGCCCACCAGTATTCGGGAGAACGTTCACGCCTCCACTACCGTTGGAGCCACCACCGGCACCCCCGCTCCCGGTACCGCCGCCGGGCTCGACGGGCATGGGGCCGCCTCCGGGCTCGACGTTTGTGGAGCCACCGTTGCCGGGAGCGGAAGAGACGGGTACTACACGGCAAACGTCTATTAGGGCGGGGCCACCCTCCAGCTCTCCCGCTTTCATCGCCAGCGTCCCGTGGACTGTGACGCGCTCGCCGACGTAACGGTTCAGGTCCACCCGGCTACTCTTCAACGCGTAGCCGGTCCCCGACCCTGTATCGGTAATGAAGTGCGTCCCGTACTGGTAGGAGGTTATTCCCTGCTCCTGTAGCACCCCGGTGACCGTCACGGATCCACCGTTTCCATACTGGTCGCTAGACGTCTGGGCCAACGCGGGCGCCGCCGCGAGCAGCCCCAACGCCGTAGCCAGCAACACTACCAGCCTTCTCATCCGCGCCTCCCCACAAGCTTGCTCCTAATCTCCAAGATACGATTATAGCTTAGTCTCCCGTAATTTACGCTAAAAACCGATCTTCCGATCCTTCGTACTCTCGTCAGGGGGCTCCGCGGCCTGGTGCTCCGGTAGCTCATCGGAATACCCGACCCCGCCGAGCAACAACCTCGGCTCGACCCCAAGGCCAGCCGCCAGCTTCCGGACGGTTGTCGGGTACGCCCCGCGCTGCCCCGTCTCCAGCTTCGAGATAGTGTCTCGCGCAACCCCGCTCTTCCGCGCCAACTCCTCCTGGCTCAAAACCGCCCTCTGCCGGAAAGCCCGCAAACCCCGGAGATCCAAAAACTGCCTCCCTCAAACACCACAAAAAACTTGCCAAAACGCTACAACAATGTTACTCTGGTAGAGTATAGCGTGTAGGCAGACGAGCAGGAGGCGAGAGATGAGTTTGGATCCCCGGATGGTTATTCCCTATGTGACGGAGCAGAGTCCGCGTGGGGAGCGGACGATGGATATTTACTCGCGGTTGTTGGCGGACAGGATCATCTTCCTCGGTTCGCCCGTGGACGATCAGATAGCGAACGTCATCATGGCGCAGCTTCTCCACCTCGATTCCGAGGACTCGGAGCAGGACATAAACCTGTACATAAACTCTCCGGGCGGCAGCGTGTACGCCGGAATGGCGATCTACGACACAATGCAGTTCATCTCGGCCGATGTTGCGACGACGGCCCTCGGGATGGCGGCGAGCATGGGCTCTTTCCTGCTGACGGCGGGGGCGAAGGGCAAGCGGAGCGCGCTGCCCAACACGCGGATACTCCTGCACCAGCCGAGCATCGGCGGGGGCATCGGCGGTCAGGTCTCGGACGTGGAGATACACGCGAGGGAGCTTGTGCGGACCAAGCGCCGGATGAACGAGCTGTACTCGGAGATGACCGGACAGCCCTACGAGAAGGTAGAGCGCGACACCGACCGTGACTACATGCTCAGTGCCGAGCAAGCCGTAGAGTACGGCGTCATAGACCGGGTCATCGACCGCCCGGCCGAGTAGCACAGGATCCTACCACCGGGGCACCGTAGATGAAGCTCCTCATCCTCGGCGGTACGAAGTTCCTGGGCCGGTATCTGGCCGAGATAGCGCTAGAGCGGGGCCACGAGGTCTCGCTCTTCAACCGGGGCCGCACCGGCCCGGATCTCTTCCCCGAGGCGGAGAAGCTTCGGGGTGAGCGGGAAGGGGATCTCTCCGTCCTGCGGGGCCGTAGCTGGGACGCGGCAATAGACACCATCGGCTACCTGCCCCGGACTGTCCACGCTTCCGCCGGGCTCCTCGCAGGCGCGGTGGACCACCACACTTTCGTCTCCAGCATCTCCGCGTACCCGCATCCCATCCCGCCCGGAACAGATGAGAATGTCCCTGTCCTAGAGCCGCCCGACCTGGAGCTAGAGGAACTCGACATGAAACTGTATGGCGAGCTCAAGGTAGGCTGCGAGCGGGCGGCCAAAGCGGAGATGCCGGGACGGGTGCTGGTCGTGCGTCCCGGTTTGATCGTCGGCACTCACGACTATACGGACCGCTTTGCCTACTGGTGCCGCCGGATGGAAAGAGACGGTGAAGTCCTAGCGCCGGGAGACCCCGAGAGGCAAGTGCAGCTTATAGACGTCAGGGACCTCGCCGGCTGGATGCTGCGGATGGCGGAGGAGCGGCGGACCGGCGTGTACAACGCCACGGGTCCGCGAGACATACTCACGATGGCCAGGATGCTGGAAGGAATTCGTGTTGCTACAGGGAGTGACGCGCGGTTCACTTGGGTTCCGGAGGAGTTCTTGCTCGAATCGAAGGTCGGGCCGTGGGACGAGTTGCCATTGTGGCTGCCGGAAGAGATGAACGGCATGCTCGCCGTAAGCGTGGGCAAGGCGGTCCATGAAGGACTAACTTTTCGTCCTATCCAGGATACCGCCCGCGACACGCTCGCCTGGGAAGCGGATCGCGATGACGAGGCTGGAACGGGCGCGGGCATCTCGCAGGAGCGGGAAGAGGAGTTGCTGCGGATCTGGCGCGCGGGGAACGGACCGGGATAGTGGCGTAGTAGATGAGCCTCACGCACGACTACATTCACCAGCGTCTGGGGTACCGGGTCGGCTGCGGTTGCTGTCGGATCCGGATCTACCGTGGCGGTAAAGATGACGCGCCGGTCGTCTTGTGCACCGAACTTCCGGAGGGACGGGCGGCCGAGCTGGCGGAGATGGCCGGCTTCCTGGCGGCGGAGGTAGTGAGGGAGCATTTCCCTGATGGTCTGCCGGATCTGCCGCGTCCATTGCTCTGGATCGAAGTCCGCCGCACCCGCCGGGGCGGACGCGGACGCTACGCCCTCCTCACGTTCCCTTCCTACGCCCCGAGATTCTCCGGGGCGGGCTTCGTCCGGCGCGTCACGCTCGGTACTCCGGAACGTGAACCCCTCGTCGCCGCGGAGGTCGCCTCTCTTACAGCCGGGGTCTAGGCGCCTTGCGGCTCGCCCTGATTTCCGACCTCCACGGCAACCTCACCGCGCTCGACACGGTCCTCGACGACATAAACCGCAACCCCGTGGACGCCGTTGTCTGCCTCGGAGATGTGGCCGCGACCGGCCCCCAACCCCGCGAGACGGTCGGACGCCTGCGCGACCTCGGCTGTCCCGTCGTCATGAGCAATGCCGACGCGGAGCTGCTTCATCCTCCGTTGCGCCCCGTCCCGGAGAAAGAGACCGACGACCGGAGACGCATCCGGGAGATAGACTACTGGTGCGCCGCGCAGCTTTCGCCCGCCGACCTCGACTTCCTGGGCGGCTTCCGGCCGACGATCCGGTTCGGTCTCGACGCGGAGCATAGCCTGCTATGCTTCCACGGCTCGCCCCGCTCCTACGACGAAATCATAACGGCCACGACCCCGGACGCGGATCTCGACCGCATGTTCTCCGGTCACGAGGCTACTTTAATGGCCGGCGGCCACACCCACGAGCAGCTCTTCCGGCGTCACCGGGACGCCATCTTCCTCAATCCCGGCAGCGTCGGCCTCAGCCCGCCGTTCGCGGAGTACGCTCGAGTCTCCTCCACGAATAGTCGACTCGGTATAGAGCTCCGCCGCCTGCCACTGACCCTCGAAGAAATCCGGCGCTCGGCCCTCGAAAGCGGCATGCCGCACGCGGAGTGGTGGACAGACTTCTGGAGATGAGCCGCGGAAGGTCATCCCCAGCGGGATGAGACGAAGTTCGGGCGGAAAAACACCAAGTGTCCCAGGACACAAAACAATAGGTATCCGCTTTCGACCAGCGATTATAATGGAAGTTGTAATCTTTGACACTGAAATGAAGTGTGCTGGTCCCAGAGCTGGAAGGGATCTCTAGGGCCTCACGATCCAGGGGTACTGTGGGCAGGCCGACTCTGATCAATCGGCGCATCATACCGGCCTTGCCGAAGGCGGTGTTTTCTTGTTAAACGGAAGGGATGAGGACCGGAATTTCGTGGAGGGTTTCCGGTGCCAGGTTGAGGAAACTCTGACGGGCGGGCGCTGCGGTCTTCCCGTCGAGGTTCATTCTCCGGATGGACTTTTCCTCTGCGGGCGTCACGCTGAAGAGGTGGAGTCCCTGGAACGCGTGACACTGTTGCGGGGGATCGTCTCTACCCTCGATCTGTGCCTGGTGAGCCTCTCCGTACGCAGGGATGCGGAGTTGTTGCGAGCCTTGCAGTCTCGGCGGGCCGAGGCGGCCGAAGAGTTGGCACATGCCCTACAGAACCCCTCGATAACCGGGAGTAGCCCTTGATTTCGTCCCCAAAAGCTCTACGCCTACAACCTGCTCCCCGGATTCTTTACGAGGTGCGTTCCTCGCTTCCCTCTTGGTCTCGGCCTTGGCCTTGGCCGGCGTAGGCTACTCGTCTCAGGGCATCCAGGCTCGTTATCAGGATCAACCGTCTCCTGAGCTCCACGATACCCTGGTCCTGTAGTTGGCTGAAGGCCCTGGTCACCGCCTCGCGGTTTACCCCGATCATCGTACCCAGACGCTGGTGGGTGTAGTGGGTGGGTATCTTTATGTAATTCTGGGCGGTCACCACACCCTCGCTGTCGATGAGGTCCAGGATGAGTCCCGCCAGATGGGCGGGCATCCCCTTTAGCGTTATGTCCTCCAGGCGGCTCTCGTAACGGCGCAGCCGCTCGCTGAGGAGGTGCGTTATCTGAAGGCCCACTTGTGGTTTCTCCAGGATCAAACGCTCCAGGTCCTCGCGGCTCATCACGGAGACCTCCGAAGCCGTCATGGCCTGCGCGTAAGCGCCCCGAAGCTGTTGGGCCGTGAGCGCCATCTCTCCGAAGACCGTCCCCGCCTCCACCACGGCGAGGGTCAACTCCCGCCCGTCAGTGGTTCTGTATAATCGCACCTGGCCCCTCCACAGCAGGAAAAGCTTCTCGCTGCTGTCCTCCGGGCCGTAGAAGACCTCACCCGGTTCGAGGTGGATGTCGGTTAGCTGTCCGTTGAGCTTCTCTGCGCCCTCGGACGAGAGCGGCTCGAAGATGTCCACCAGTGAGAGGAGTCGTATCCTCTCTTCTCTAGACTCTGGGAAAGACATCCGTAAAGTACGCCTCTGTCTTCACACTCAACAACCCTTACAATGTTTATTCTAACCGACCGATCAACTATTTGCACATATCGGGCCATGTGGGTTATCCGTTGGTGACGGCTTCCGGACAGGTTTCCGGAGCCGAAAGCCGGGAACAAGAATTGTGCGCCAAAGCACTAGGTGCGGGGAAGTACAGACACTACACAGGCTTCTACTGTAAAGTTCTTCACAAGAGTCAACGAAATGACTCCGGGCAGACGGCTTCCGGAAAGCAGTGCAAGATCTCGTAGGGTCTTGTGAGTGGGGGGAGGCCGTCGCTCTTCTGGCCGGCGTTCCGCTAGGAAGATCCCCTCTCTCCTAGATGAGTGTTGCGTGGATTGGAGCGGGTGTAGAAAGGGGGCCATCATGAACTCCCCGTCCAAAGGAGCGAAAGATGGCCCGTGCCCACGATACCCGACGCCTCGCCCTCACGGAAGAGGCCATTACCATCCTGTTC
>JBBPZT010000018.1:0-4426 GCA_038198625.1 Rubrobacterales bacterium | reverse complement strand
TCTTTGGAGCGGTCTTCCACCGAGACAGAGAAATCGCCCCGGCTCCACGAGCGGGCCGCGAGGGCGAGTCGTCCGAGGCGCCGGGCGAGGCTCCAGGCCGTCAGAAAGCCAAAGATCGTACCGAGGATGGCCGCCGGGACCATCAAAGCGACGGCGCTGACTCCGGTCGCGATCAGGAGCGGCCCGGTAGGATTGGGAAGTTGAAGCGTTCCGACGAGCAAGCCGACGACTTTCCCACCATCATCCCGGATCGGTACCGCTGCAAACATCCACCTCCCCGGCGCGCTGGCCGAGAGCGGACCTGGATCCCCTTTGCCGTCCAGGGCCTTCGCGAGGAGCGGCTTCAGGCCGGGGAAACGACCCGCCTGAAAACGTTCTCCGGTTTGAAACCTATCGAGATTCGGTTCGGCGACGAGCAGTTTCCGGTCGGGTCCCAGCACCAAAAGATTCCCGGAGGCAGGGTCCCCGTTAGTCGGTCGGTTATCTGCTCCGATACTCTTCTGAAGGGCGGACCTCAAGCCTTTTATGTCTGGTTTTTTCTGTGCGAGGTGTGGCTCCAGTCGTGGGGCGATGTTGCTCGCCGCCCATTGAGAGATCAGGTACGGCGGAGCGGGTGAGTACGCGAAGGCGACCAGGGCGCTCACCAGAATCAACTCCAGAGCGAGCAGCGCCACGACCGTCACCAGCGTGTAACTGAGCGTCAGCTTCCACCGCAGCCGCCGCAACGAAAAGATGCTGCTCTTCACAGGTCGCGCTCCCGGTTCATCTACGGTACAAGTCTAATCCCAAGCCGGCGGCCGCGCATCGGAGCCCCGTCCCGAGGCCGCCCCGGCGTTCGACTCACGCGCCGTTCTCCAGTAGTGCCAGGCCGCCACACAGAACAATATCCCCCCGACAAGGAACCACGGGTCCCAGAACACTAGGTACCAGAAGGCTGTCGTCGAGTGCATGGACTGTGGGGTGACAATCACACCGACCGCCATGAGACCTCGCACGAGCAGGTTCGACCCGCCGTGAAGGACCATCAGGCCGCCCGCGCCCCATGCGGCGGTGAGAAGGATCCAGCCAGGAACCAGCCGACCCCAACTCTGAACGAGCGCGAGGGCGAGCAGACCCAAAAGAACTTTCGCCACGACGACGCCCCACAGTAACGGTACGAACCACGAATTTTCGGACAGCACCACGATTTCGGGGCTGACAGCGTCGAGACCCAGGATTCCTCCGGCGGCCCAGTAGGCGCTTCCCGCGGCGAATACGAAAGCCCAGACTCCGGCGACGTATCCGGCCCATGCGCCGATCCTATAGGTATAGGTCCTGGGCTTCATCAAGCGGTCCTCCCGTCGTTAAGCCGTAAACAACAGAGAGAGCCGACCGGGGCCGGCTCCCTCCTCTTGTTTGCGTCTTTAGCGGTCCTGGATCAGGTCGGCCACGAATGGATAACGGTAGTTCTCGTCTTTGCTCACCCGGTAAGCGGCGTACGCGGCGTGGATGAAGGGCACGAGCGTCACGAGCGCCATCGCTGGGATAAGCAGGAAGCCGATCAGGATGAACGTGAGCAGGCCCGTCAGCGCCCAACCGGCGCCCAGTATGACCAGCCATCCCACCTGATAGTAAACGGATTGCAACGCCTGGAACGCGACCCGCTCCGAGCGATCCTTGTAGACGAGCCAGACGACCAGTGCCGCCACCGGCCCGAGGAACCCGGTGAACAGGTTCAAGAAGATGCTCAGATGAGAGAGCGTGGACCACGCCCGCTCCTCCCGATCGCTCATCAACGCCGCGCCACCTCCGGACTCCGGGGCCACCCCATAGTTGCGTGGATTCTCCATAACTTCTCCTCTCGTTAGATTTACTGCCTGACCGAATACTAGACTCGGACAACGTCCGCGCCATCGGTCCGTAGGAGGAACGTGAGTAGGTCCAGGGGACCAAAGCTTCACACGAAAATCTCCTGCAAGATCCGTACCGTCTGTGAGAGGATCCCTACTAAGCTATTGACATCGAGAGGAGAGTGGCGTGGAGAAAAAGATGAAGAAGCTGAGGGAGAAGCTCGGCGAGGTGTACGACTTGCGCAACGCGGTGGCTCTTCTGTGGTGGGATCAGGCAACGTACATGCCGCCGGAAGGCGCCGCCGCCCGAGGTCGACAACTCTCCACCCTGCAACGGCTCGCCCACGAGAAGTTCACCGACCCGACGGTGGGAGACCTCCTGGAAAACCTGCGAACCTACGAGGGTGAGCTACCCTACGACTCCGACGAGTCAGCCCTCATCCGGGTGACCCGCCGGGAGTACGAGCGCGAGATCAGGAAGCCGTCCAGGTTCGTGGCGGAGTTCTCGGCCCACGCCTCCGAATCGCACAACGCCTGGAGCCGGGCGCGACCAGAAAACGACTTCGCCGCGATGCGCCCGTACCTGGAGAAGACCCTCGACCTGAGCCGCCAACTCGCGGGCTTCTTTCCCGGCTACGACCACATAGCAGACCCCCTGATAGCCGAGTCCGACTACGGCATGACCGCCGCCTCGGTAAAGACAGTTTTCTCCGAGTTGCGCGAACATCTGGTCCCTCTAGTCCAACAAATAACGGAGCAGCCGCCCGTGGATGACTCCTGCCTACGCCAGCCGTTCGGGGTCGCGGAGCAACTCGATTTCTCGAAGGAGGTCATCCAACGCTTCGGCTACGACTTCCGGCGCGGACGTCAAGACCTTACGGCCCATCCGTTCATGACGAAGTTCTCCTGGGGTGACGTGCGCATCACCACCCGCGTCAAAGAGAACGATCTGCGCGACCCGCTGTTCTCGACACTGCACGAAGCAGGACACGGCCTCTACGAGCAGGGTATCGTCCGGGAACTGGAGGGCACGCCACTAGGACAAGGGACCTCGGAGGGCCTGCACGAAAGCCAATCGCGCCTCTGGAAGAACCTCGTCGGGAGGAGCCGTCCGATGTGGCGCTTTTTCTACCCCCGGTTACAGAACATCTTCCCAGACCAGCTTGGAAGCGTACCGCTGGAGGAGTTCTATCGGGCTATCAACAAGGTGGAACGTTCCCTGATCCGCACGGACGCCGACGAGGCGACCTACGACCTGCACGTCATCATGCGCTTCGACTTCGAGCTGGACCTGCTCGAAGGCAAACTCGAAGTCCGCGACCTCCCTGATGCCTGGAGAGAGCGCATGGAATCCGACCTCGGCGTGGTCCCGCCGGACGATCGGGACGGCGTCCTCCAGGACATCCACTGGTACGATGGCACGGTAGGCGGCATGTTCCAAGGCTACACTTTGGGCAACATAATGGGCGCCCAGTTCCACGGAGCGGCCCTCCGCGAACATCCCGGCATACCGGAGGAGATCGGGGCTGGCGAGTTCGGCACGCTCCTTGCCTGGCTCCGAGAAAACATCTACTGTCACGGTGCCAAGTACACTACCAACGAAGTACTCGAAAGGGCTACCGGCTCCACCTTGAGCGTTGAGCCCTACGTCGAGTACCTCCGCTCCAAGTTCGGTGAGATCTACATCCCTTCATAACGCCGGATACGAAGTGCAAGTCGATGGGCCTGCCTCGCAGGTACTGCGCCGGGCTGAAGCTCCCACCAATATCTCCTTATTCGTGGCCTTGAGATCCAAGCTTCAACTTCACGAAACCGCTTGATCGCGGCTATCTGGCGACGCCGGGACAGTAGGCGACCGGTTACCGCCCCGTCAGCCTATCTATAAGTCCTTTGTCTTGTTCCCCGTCTTGTATGTTCACCGCTTCGAGCTGCTGGAGGATGCCGAGTTCGTCCGAACTGCCCCAACGCTCGGCGAGCTTGCCGTCCTCGAAGCGGGCGATCTGGCACCCGCGCACGGAGATGCTCTTGCCGGTAGGCTCGACACCCTGAAACTCGCCCTGGTGCGTGCCGGTGACCGTGTATGCGAGCGCCACGTCTTCGTCGGTGGCGGTCATGTGCTCCGGTGTTACCTCCAGGTCCGGGAAAGCGTTACGCATCATCCCGAAGAACGTTTTGAAGCCCTCAGGACCCCGTCCCTGGTCGGGGGCCGGGTCGTGGTCCAACGCATCGGGGGCGACTACCTCGTCGAAGATGTCGAAGTTACCAGTGTTGACCGCTTCCGCGAACCTCTCCTGGGCAGCGATGTTTGTTTCTTTGGACATAAATTTATTCTCCTCGTTTGACGTTCGGGGAAGGGCGAACACCGAATTGTCCGCCTGCCCTGTTCGTTCAGTTCGGTTACGGCTTGGGCGAGACTTTAGTATAGTTCGGATCTACACATGTGCGAGGGTCGCGCCCTGACAGCGGTGTTCATGAAGGTTGAGCGCCGAGCGGGTAGCCGCAGTGGCCGAAGAAGCCCGCGGCGTCCTCGGGGGTGACCGCCGAGAGCGCCGAACCGATGGCCTCCAAAAGCGCCTCCCGGGAGCGCGCCGCCGCGC
>JBBPZT010000017.1:0-9184 GCA_038198625.1 Rubrobacterales bacterium | reverse complement strand
GATTTGGTCGTCGAGGAGGCAGAAGACTGCGATGATAAAGGTGCTAAGATCCACGAAAGATCTCCTTTACGTCGGTTGGTTTGGTCACTACCGAGCGTAGGGAGGTCTTCTGCTTGGTTCAAGCTCTCAAGGAAACTTGCACACGGGGTTAACTACAGGTTGAGAAGAAACTTCTCGTACAGAAAGACCAGGGCGCTACGCGAGGGCGGTTCCGGATCTCCAGCCGAGACGGGTAAGGAGGGCGGCGGTCATGGCGGCGGTGGCGCCCCAGATCTCATACCCGCCAACGGCGAAGATAGGAACTTCGTAGTCGCGGCCGTCACGCTGCCAGACTACCCGGCGGAAAGTCTTGGGCGACAATAACTCTTCGAGCGAAGCGGTAAAGATCTCCTCTACTTCGTCCGGGGAGAGGACCAGCTTCGCCTCCGGCCCTAGCAGACCGACGTAGGGCCTGACACGGAAGTTCGAGGGGGGAATGTACATCTCTTCGAGCTCCCCTATTACCTCGACCAGGTCCGGGCTCAGGTCTATCTCCTCGCGCGCTTCGCGCAGGGCGGTATCCAGCAGCGAGCCGTCGCCGGGTTCCAGGCTGCCGCCGGGAAAGGAGATCTGACCGGCGTGGTCCTGGAGATCACCCTTCCTTACTGTGTAGACGATCCGCGCACCCTCCGGCTCTACCAGAACGGGCACGAGCACCGCCGCCCGCCGCGCGTCTCCGTTTACCGGGGGGACACGAGGTCTCCGCTCGCCTGTTTCGAGATCAACCGGCGAGAAGCTCTCGTAGACCTCACGCCAGTTGGTAAGCGGAGTGGACACTGCCTCTCGCATGCGTGCTGACGGGTCTTGCGATGAAAACCTCTCCTCCGCCCCGTACTTCTCCATATCAGCATTGCTCATAGGTTAATCATAGAACATCTACCGTCAAATACGCTGTTGACCGGCGATGTGAGTGGAGGGACCCTAGAAAGGGTCCCTCCACTCGTGCCGCGTAAGCTCTTACCTTACGGTGTCGGGTCGGCGTACGAGCCGCCGTAGATGCTGCTGTTGCCGAAGGTCGCCGGACACTCGCTGTTCGGCGCGGGACGGCCGCCGGGCTGGGTCGGCGCTTCAGCAGCCGCGCCGCGGTCCTCGGCCTCGTCTCCCACTATCGGCTGGGCGCTGCCGTTCTGGACGGCGTTGACGAACGCCTGCCGGTAGGAGTCTATGGCCGGACAGTCGCCGGCGTTGCGCACGTCGTTCCACGTCGCCGCCCCGTAGCTCCTGGTTGCGACCGCATAGTTGTAGTCGCCGAGGAACTCGGAGGTCAGGCCGTTTGTGCTGGAGCCGCGGGCGTCGCCAACAGCACCCCTATGGACCGTCGCGAACGGGCCGGGAGTACCGCCCGGAGAGATGTCCGCGTGGCGGACCACGCCGAGCATCGGACGCGGGTTGGCAGTCGTGTTCTGCCAGGGCTCGAGGTAGGCGTTATACGTGACGTAGGCGTCCGTGCCGTTGGGGGAAATGGCGATGGCGGGCTGGTTTGCCCGGTCCCCGCTCTGGGAGATGGCTACCGGCTTGGAGTAACTCCCGCCCTGATTTGTCGAGTACTCGAGGTAGGCCTTCTCGTTGTTCTGGCCGGCCCGGTCGTCGGACCAGCTCAGCAGCACCTCGTCGGTCGCATCCTTGCCGCTCGGTGCGCCGTTGGCGATGTCTATGGTCGGGAACACGTCGGTGCGGGCGCCCGCGACGCCGTCTATCGTGTAGCGTCCCTGGGCCGGGTCGAGCTGCCCGATCCCGGCGGTCTGTGCGACGATGCGGGGACGCTCGAAGTTCTTGCCGCCGTTAAACGAACGCTGCTGGTAGAAGACGCCGCTGTTCAGCTTCTTGCTGTAGCCGGAGTAGACGACGTAGACCACGCCCTTGCTGTCACTCTTGACGGCGCAGCCCTGGCGGCCGCCGGTCTGGGCGTTGTTCGTCGCGGCTGTCAACTGGCTACTTTTCCAGGTCGCGCCGCCGTCGGTCGAGCGGGAGAAAAGTACCGGCTCGGGCGTCGCGTTGCCCTGGCCGTTGCCCCGGAAGCCGACGTTACAGACGTAGGCGTTCCCAAAGTACGGGCTCGACTGGGCATTGTCGGCCCAGATCTGCTCTTTATCCGAGAACAGCGCGGAACTCTGCTTCGTGACGATCACCGGGTCTTTCCAGGCCGATTTGTCGCCGGCCGCGGCGGCCCTGACGTTGTCGGTCCGGGAGACGGCTATCGCCGACGCCCCGTTAAAGGCCTGCTTGCCGGGGAAGTTGGCGGCTATATTCGAGTAGTAGAGCCGGGAGCCGTTGGCGTAGGTAAAGTCGCCCTTGCCGTCGGGCTTCGGCCCGAAAGCGAGCTCCGGGTCGCCGTTCGAGACGAGTCCGTTCTCGTAGTATTTGGGAAGCGTCCCGATCGGGCCGTTCGGGTCCGGCTGGCAAGCCTGCGGCCCGAGGCAATTCCTGGCAGAGTAGCCGGTGTAGGTCGGCTGGGTCCAGTTGGCCCCGCTATCGAAAGAGAAGTAGATACCCGACAACCCGACGCCGTCCGTGAAAGGACAGGTCTTCGGGTCGCCAGCGTTGCAAGCTTCCAGGTCTATCTCGTCGTTCGAGCCGGAAGCCAGGATCGTCGGGTTGGTTGGATCCACAGCCAGCCCCGGTTCGTTCTGCTTGTTCTGGGAGAAAGGTCCGGGAGGACTGCCGCTGGTCACCAGAGAGTCACCCGCCGCCGCCGATGCGGGCACGCCAAAAGCGATGAAGGCCACGAAAACAATGACCAGTCCAACGAGTACAGAAAGCGCGTTCGTGCGCATGATATCACCCTTCCAAGAGAAATCGTCTGTAAGATGATGGAAGACTACATACATCAGACCACAAGGTCAAGCCTCTTCTAATACATAGGCCGGCTGGCGAATATCCGCTTGCCCGGCTCGTCCGGCCCGGTTTATGCGGTAGAATCTGTTTCGTAATGACCGCCGCGCGGTCTATTAACTTCAACTATCCTCACGCAGGTGTCATGCAAGGGCGCTGGTAATGCGGTGAGACAGGCTTTCAGGAGACCAAGTGGATTACCGCAACATCGCCATTATCGCGCACGTCGACCACGGGAAGACGACGCTCGTGGACGGCCTGCTCCAGCAGACTCTGGAACTTGGTCACGGACAGGAAATCGCCGAGCGGGCCATGGACAGCAACGTCCTCGAAAGGGAGCGCGGCATTACCATCCTGGCGAAGAACACGGCGGTTGAGTACGAGGGCGTCAAGATCAACATAGTAGATACCCCCGGCCACGCGGACTTCGGCGGCGAGGTCGAGCGCGTGCTCGGCATGGTCGACGGCTGCCTGCTTCTGGTGGATGCGGCGGAAGGCCCGATGCCCCAGACCCGCTTCGTTCTCCGCAAAGCCATAGAGCTTGGCCTGAAGCCGATAGTCGTCATCAACAAGATAGACCGCCAGGACGCCCGGCCCGAAGAGGTCGTGAACCTCGTCTTTGACCTGATGGCCGACCTCGGCGCCTCCGACGAGCAGTTGGATTTTCCGATCCTGTACTCCGTCGCCCGCGAAGGAAAGGCTTTCAAGGACCTCGAAGAGCCGCGGGACGACATGCGGGAGTTGTTCGAGACCGTGCTGGAGGAGATCCCCGCGCCAGAGGCGGACCTCGAAGCGCCGTTCCAAATGGTGGTAACCAACCTGGATTACTCCGAGTACCTGGGGCGCATCGTGCTCGGGCGCGTGAGGCGCGGCAAGGTCGGGCGCGGGGAGTTCGTAAACCTGATCCACAAAGACGGCACGATGACCAAGACACGCGTCGTCCAGCCGTTCACGCACCTCGGGCTCAATCGGATCGAGGCCGAGGAGGTCGGCGCGGGCGACATCGTGGCGCTAGCGGGGATCGAGGATGCCCAGATCGGGGAGACCGTCGCGGACCTGGCCGACCCGGAGGCGCTCCCGATCATTACGGTGGACGCGCCGACGGTCAGCATGATCTTCCAGCCAAACACCTCTCCTTTCGCCAGCAAGGAGGGTAAGTACGTCACCAGCCGCCACCTCGCGGACCGCCTGAAGAGAGAGGTGCAGACCAACGTTTCGTTACGCGTCGAGGAGTTGACCCCGGAGGAGTTCGAGGTCTCCGGGCGCGGCGAGTTGCACCTTTCGATCCTGCTTGAGACCATGCGGCGCGAGGGTTATGAAGTGCAGGTAGGCTCGCCGAAGGTCATTACTAGAGAAATAGACGGCAAGCTGCACGAGCCCGTAGAGCATCTGGTCATAGACGTTCCCGAGCAATTCGCCTCCAACCTGATCGGGGTGCTCTCAAGCCGCAAGGGCCAGCTAGTGGACCTGGAACCGCAGGGCTCGCGCAGCCGGATAGAGTTCAAGATCCCGTCTCGCGCCCTGTTCGGCTTCCGCACGCAATTCCTGACGATGACGCAGGGTGAGGGCATCATGAGCCACGTCTTCGACGGCTACGCGCCGTGGGCGGGCGACCTCAAGACGCGGCGAAACGGCAGCCTGGTGGCGATGGAAGCAGGCAGCGCATTCGCGTACTCCATCTGGAAGCTCCAGGAGCGCGGCAGCTTCTTCATCCACCCCGCCACGGACGTATACGTCGGTATGGTCGTCGGTGAGAACAGCCGCGAGAACGACCTGAACATCAACGTCTGCAAGAACAAGAAGCTAACCAACGTCCGCTCCGCCGGGGCCGACGATGCCCTCAACCTCACCCCGCCGCGCAAGTTGTCCCTCGAAGACGCCCTGGAATACATCGGCGACGACGAGCTGGTCGAGATCACACCGAAGTCGATCCGGCTGCGCAAGAAGGTCCTCGAGCCCGGCATGCGCAAGTAAGATGCCGGAAACTTGTCTCGGGCCGGCCTTCGGTGAGGCCGTATAACTCGTAGACGAGGTTGTCTAATGGGCGGGTCCACGGGCGGTCCGTGGCGGTCGGGTGCCCGATCACCGTCCGCTCCCGCTTTGTCTTGGCTTACGCCGGACAGTCGCAAGGTGAAACCACTGCTAGAGGCCCCGGTATACCTCTCGCCTGTGCCCCACCCTAATGACCAGTACCAGTAGCTCCTCTCGCCGCACTTCGTAGACGATCCGGTAGTTTCCGACCCGTACACGCAAGAAGGGAGTACCCGCTACGGAGCCAACCCCGCGCGGCGTAGGATCGTCTGTCAGAGCGTCTATGGCATCGCGCACCCGCTCGGCGTCTCTCTTCGACAAGCGCAGTATGTACTTCTGCGCGCTGCGTTTGATCTCAAGGGTGTAGCGAGCCGCCACCTACTAGAGCCCGATCTCCTTCCTGGCTTCTTCCCAGGGGACGGTTTCATCGTCCGGATCGGCCAGGGCCTTCCGCGCCGCCTCAGCGTCTAGCCGATCTTCCTCCTGCTCGATCAGACGCTCAAGAAGGCGCAGGTCTTCCATCGGAATGACCGCCGCAAGCTCCTTCTCGCGACGACGAATCACTATCCGCTCTCCCCCATACGCCACACGATTTATGATCTCGGCAAACTCGTCCCGAGCCTCGCTCGCAGTGATGCTCCGCGGCATTTCGACTCCTGTCTTACGTTTTGTACAAAACGTAGTCTAAACTATTTTTGTACGCACGAACTTCCTGAGCCAGCGGCGTTCGCACTCCGGTATCGCTAACGGTAGCCGTTACCGGGCCGTCGCCTCCTCGACTACCTGGATCTCTTCGTCGGTGAGACCGTATAGCTCGTAGACTAGGTTGTCTATCTGGTTGTCGGTGGCGGAGAACGGGTGCCCGATCGCCGTCCGCTCACGTTCGATCTTCGCCTCTGCCAACCGCTCGTGCAGCCCCAGCATCCGCTCTACCAGTCCCACCATCTTCTCGTGCCGCGCCGCGTCCTCGGCGTCAGAGAAGTCTATGGTGCGGATGGGAAGTTGAACCAAAAACTGCTTGTTAGCAGCAAAGTAACCGCTGTTGAAATTCGTGCTTACATTCTTCAAAAACCAGTCGAGCAGTTTGCTATTTAACAAGCCCGTTATGTACTGCTGACTTCCATAACTGGAGTCTGTAGTTATACCGAATCCACCCGTCGTAACATTGACGAAGTAATTTTCTCCTTCATCGTAGAAAGCAGAGAGTCAGGTAACCATATAAGGGAGCATAATCTTCGGTTGCTCCCAAACATCTAAGTTCTTAGGGTAAAGCTGATGCCATCCCGTAGGCACGAACTTGCCGTGTTCTCGTTTAGAAAGCAAATCTTTATTCTCTACAAGATACGACCACGCTGTCGGATAGTGATCGTTCATTTCTAGCTCTGAGATCAATCGAAATTTGCCGTATTGCTTGTACGGGAATAAAACCAAAGCTGTTGGCTGTGCCCAATACCGTCCAATGCTTCCACTGCGAATCACGGGCTTTAGTAATTCTGACTCTAGCTCAACATCCTGAGCTAACTCCTTCGATCTGACGGTAGTCGTGGCGCTCTGCGAATTCTCGCTGTCCTTGAATAAAAACACAGTGTCTGCGCTCGTTTGCAGTCCGACGAAGATATTGGCTATATCGCCTAGCTTCATCGGCATATGCCGCAAGCGTTCAAACAAATCTGCGCCGGGTCCGACGACGAAGTTCCACTCGTCGGCGTTAGCATTGGAAGATGGAACAAGTCCTTCTTCGGCCTCACCTTCCGTTCGCCACTCTATAAGTTCGTCAGCTTTTACGAAACGGAACTCATCTCTGCCAACTCTGTCAAGGAACAGCAGCGCGGTGTAGGTGGTTGCTCCGGTGAATACTTGCTCGTCGCCGAAGTGGACGATCTCGGAGAGGTGTTTGCCGGAGGAGATCAACTCCCGCACCGGCTGGCCGTACTTGGCGTTGAAGAACTTGTGCGGCAGGATGTATCCTAGCCGTCCGCTCTTGTTCAGTAGATCCAGGCCGCGCTCGACGAAGACCACGTAGATGTCGTAGTTGCCCTTGCCCGCCGAGCGGTACACCGTCTTGTAATGCTCGACCTCCACGGGCGCGAACTCCTTTAGCGCCTGGATGCGGATGTACGGCGGGTTGCCGATCACGGCATCGAAGCCGGGGGTGTCGCCCTCGAAGACCTGCGGGAAGGCTTTCTGCCAGTCGAAGACGTTGATGCGGTAGTGCTCCTCCTCGTCCAGCAGGACCATCTGCTCGTTCTCGTAGAAGCCCGGTCCGATCAGGGAGTTGCCGCACTGGATGTTCTCGCTCAGGTCGGGCAGCGCCCGCTCGTGGAACATCCTTAGCTGCGTCTGGAGGCTCTGCTCGGACTCGCCCTCCAGCACCTTGATAAGCAGCGAGAGCTTTGTCACCTCCACGGCCTGCGAGTCTATGTCAACGCCGTGGATGTTGTTCAAGAGGATTCGCTTTTTCTCGTCTATGGCCAGGTGCCACTGGCCGCCCGGTCCCTCGTGCAGATGGTCGCGGTGCTTCTCGGGGCCGTCCTCCAGGTAGCGGTCGCGGTGCCAGTCGAGCAGGTACTCGTAAGCCCCGATCAGGAACGAACCGGACCCGCACGCCGGGTCCACTATCTTCAGCCTGCTCGCCCCGCCGCCGCGCGGTCCGGGCTTCTTACCCTCCAGCAGCTTGCCGACGGTGTTCTGGACGATGTAGTCAACTATGTAGGTCGGGGTGTAGTAGACGCCGCCCGCCTTGCGGACTTCGGGCTTCTGTTCGACCACGGCGGTATGCCCGTCTTCGGAGAGGTGGATCACGCTTCCCAGGAACTGCTCGTAGACCTGTCCGAGCACGTCAATCGGCAGCACGCTGAACTCGTATGGGCTCTCGGGATAGTACAGCCCGCGCACGATGTCGCGGAGCACCCCGTCGTCTATCTCCAGGGTCGGCGTCAGGTCGTCCGGCTCTCCGCCGTGCCCGCGCTCGTTGCGAAAGTGGAACAGGCCGGAGTTGTAACGATCGTCGGCCTCGCGAAACTGCTGCACGAGGCGACCGTAGACGCCGGGGCCGTTCGTCAGGCCCAGGAGTTTTCCGTAGCCCTCGACACCCCGGTCCTCGGCCATGCGGAGGAAGATCAGGCGGTCTATCGTCATCTGGACGGCGTAGTTGAGCTGGCGGGTGTTCAGGTCGTTTCTGGCGGCCAGGTCGCGGGCGAGGGCGTCGCGCCAACCCTCGATCTCTCGCAGGAAAGCCGCGTCAACCGTCTCCGTGCCGCGCCGCTTGCGGTTCGCCTCGGCGTACTTCTCAAGCGACCCGCCCATCACCGCCTCGCGGGAGAAGAGCCCCTCGATGTCGTCCCAGCGGTCAGCGTACTGGTCGTAGGTAATAAAGTCCAGCCGCGCCATCGCCGATTTGTCCTCTTTCGCCGGCTCGTAGCGGCAATCGTAGATGGCGAACTCCTCGAAGTCCGTGAGGATGGAGAGCGGGAGTTTGGCCGACCAGGCATAGCGCCGGAGTTGGAATGCCGGAGCGAGATCTCCCGCGATGTTCACACTAGGCTTCTTCGCCTCCAGGAAGAACCGTCGCTCCCCCGCTGTATAGAAGCCGTAGTCCGGCGCCCCGGGGCTACCTCCCATCTTGACGCGGTCTTCCTCGATCACATCCCGGTAAGCCGGGGCTTTCCCCTGACGATTATGTACGTCCCAGCCGAGCAGGCCCATCAGTGGGTCTATAAAGTCGCCGCGGGCCTGCGTCTCGTTGTAGTCGCCGGACTTGTAAGCATCCAGGTTCCTGTCGAACCGCTCGACCAGATCGTAAAGCTCTCCCGGTACGCCCATCCATCCCTCTCCGTTAAGACTGCTTTCCCCTATTGTACCGGGCGAAGCAACAAATGCGCCGGATGTGTGCTAAGCCCCACAGCCCCGGCTTTGAGGATAGAGAAGCGTATCCTCTACACCGTCCATCTTTGACCCGGATCACACAAAAGGAGCCGTTTCCTTGACCCGCCCTCACCATCACGGCTATCCTCTTGTTTGGTTATTGCGAATGATTGTCATTATGCATAAGCGCTAAGGAGGCGTTGGCTGTGTTGGGAGCTTTTCTGGTTGTGTTGCGCGAGGGGTTCGAGGTCACGCTCCTCGTCGCCATCGTGCTGGCTTATCTGAACAAGATCGGGCACCGCGAGGGCATGGTGCGCGTGGGGAACGGGGTGGCGGTGGCCGTCATTGTCGCCGTGGCGGCGGCGGCGGCGTTGTTCGTGACGGCCTCCGACCTGGAAGGTACGGCGGAGAAAGTGTT
>JBBPZT010000016.1:0-4306 GCA_038198625.1 Rubrobacterales bacterium | reverse complement strand
ATCACCCCGCGTTCGACCGGCTCGCTCAAGTCCATCCCCAGGCCGCACTCTTTCGGCTGACATCCCAGGATGTAGACCGACGGAGGCAGGATCTCGAGGGCGCTGGCGAGGGTCAGAGCCTGCGACGGAACGGTGAGGTGCGTATCGGCCAAAAACTCCTGCCGGCTCTCTTCAGTCAGCTCTTCCTGCGCCGGGACATCAGCCTCCAGCAGAAAAACGGTACCTGGCTCGGCCTCCCGGTCAGTAGCGTCCACGATAATGAGGGCCTCGTAGCCGTCCATCAACTCCTGGACGAGCCCGATACCGGCGATGCCGGACTCGTATACACGCACGCCTTCCAGCACACCGTCCGCTTCGAAGCGCCGAACGACGGCGATCCCGAACCCATCGTCCTGGCGCAGGTCGTTGCCCATCCCGGCCACCAGCACGCGGGGCTTCACTCCGGCCCCACCTCTTCGGTCCCGAGCGCGATCTTCACCTCGCCGTCTTGCACCGCGACCGGGAGCACCGGGAGCTTCCCCTCAGCGTCCTCGCGCTTGCCGGTCCGCAGGTCGTAGCGACAACCGTGCCAGGGGCAGATAAGCGTCGTCCCCTCTACGCTACCAAGTTGCAGCGTGAGCGCGCTTCCCGGCGGGCACCCATCCCTGTAAGCGTAGACTTCTCCGTCGAGGAGCGTCAGGAGCAGAGGCGAGTTTTCGAGACGTCGCGTCTGCAACACACCCGGCTCCAGATCCTCTAGCCGTCCGGCCGAAGCCCATCTGGGGCGGCGTAGCGGACGACGACCGAGTTGGACGATATTCTTCGGCGCCGGAGGCGGCTCCTCCGCCACCAATTCTTTGAAGCCTGGGAACCCCTCACGCAGGGCTTCCTCGACCACGCGTCGTAAGGTCGTCGCCGTGCCGGGACAACCTTCACAAGAACCGGAGAGACGCACCCGGACCCGTCCGTCATCGACCCCAAGGAGGTCCAGCTTTCCACCGTGAGACTGGAAATAGGGATAGACATCCTCCAGGGCACGCTCCACCTGCGTCCGTTCGTCAGCCTCGGGGAGATCGTACATCTCAAGCAAGGTGCTGACTATCGGATCTTGGGAGATACTCGCCACGGCCTGCTGGCCTCCGAGACTGCCGATGAGATCCAGTATTCGTCCCAGGCCTTGCCGGTGCAGGACGTCTATACCTTCGAGAAGGGCGAATACTTCCTCGCGGGTCTTCTCGTCCTCTATCTCCTCCATCCGTTCGACTCCGGTCCCGAGCCACTCCAGCAGGTGTTGTAACTCGTGAGGAAGCTCCTGGGTCGGGCTCGTGGTCTGCACCACGGGGATCTGTTTCTTGGAGCGGTCGGACATCAGTGCCGGGGGCTGACGGGCGCCAGCTCTTCATCTGGCGCGCAGTGAACGCAGGCGTCACGCGCGATACCCTGACAGTGCGGACACTCGGGGCCGCATTCGCCGTGGGCTGTCTCCTGCAACCCGGAGAACTCATCGGCGAAGCGCCGGCCGCCCTCCTTTGCGCCGAGCTCGCTAAGCCGATAGAGTCCTCCGGCTTCTTCGAGGTAACCGTCCTCGATAAGGATGTCTAGCTGCTCGCGCAACAGACCTTCGTCCAGGGCCAGGAAGCTCGTGAGCATTGCGGCGTCGGCCTCTTCGCCGAAGCCCTCGCCACGCATCCAGAACATCGCCTGCAGGATGTCGTCGCGACAGCGCAGGGCCTCTACCGGATCAAATGGTTTGCCGCCGTTGTCGTTCATCGGTTTGGCGCCTCCTTGCGGCCGTTGCCATTCGGACCAGGTCTCGCGTGGACTTCGGCCCGGATCCACTCGATGGTCTCCGTCAATCTCTGCTGGCCGATCTCGCTCATCTCCGAACCCCACTCCTGCTCCACCGGTTCGAGCTCTATCACGGTGGTGTCGGACGGCAGGGCGTCGAAATGGTGGGCGATGATGAGCAGGTTCTCCAGGCTTATAACCCCCGTGAGCGCCTCGGAGATACGTTCCTGCACCACCTCCGGGTCTGGTTTCTCATAGAGCCAGGCGTAAGTGTAGAGGTTGCCCGGCTCCCGGCCGCGCTCTATCGCGCCGGCGAAGATGGCCCGCTCGAAGTTCTTGCCGGGGCTCTCCTCGAACCAGTGCAAGATGGAGATCGGACCCCACCCGAAGTCTTCTACCCAGACCTCCTCGGGCCACTCCAACTCTTTCATCCGCTCGGCCAGGATCGACCCAAATGAGAGGTCGCTCAGGTGTTGGTAGCCGACGCCGGCGACGAGGGTTTTTTTAGAGTGGTCAGTCATCCGCCCCGCAGGCGCAGGTGTTGACCTCGCGCGTTACGACGCCGCCTCCGTCGGTATGGATGTGCGTGGTGCACGGCATGCAGGGGTCGAACGAGCGGATGGACCGCTGGATGTCTATGCCCTGGAACTTGCCCTCGGGGCTGTTCTCCAGGATCGGGGTATTTAAGGCGGCGATCTCGTACATACCCGGCGTACCCCACGGGTCGCGCGGCGAGGCGTTGATGGTCGAGGGAGTGATGATCTGGTAGTTCGTCACCACCCCGTCGTCGAGCATCATGTGGTGGCTGACGTAGCCGCGACCGGCTCCCCAGAACCCGACGCCTAGCCGCTGGCCCTTCGGGACCTTGTACTCCGCGCTGACTTCCGTGCGACCCTGCTTCATCAACTCCATCCCCTGATGCCAGGTGTTGAGCCCAACGAGCGCCGTGTACGCAACGCAGTAGGCCCGGCCCCGGTCTCGCTCCAGGGCGTTCCACACGTCCGGGATCTTCCACTCCAGTTCCATCTCCGGCTCCCGCCCCCGCGGCAACAGCAGCTTGAGGCTATGGCCGGTCGGGTCAATGTACGGATTCTCGGGCAGTAGTTGCGCCGCGGCCGTAGTCCACATCCGGGCGGTGCATTCGGCGTCCATCGGCATCCGGTCCCACCGGGGAGAGGTGGACCAGGTGTACTTCTCCCGCCAATTCGGGGCCTGCGGGCGGGGCTTGGTCTCCTTGTTCCAGGGATGGTGCGGGCTCAACGGCGCGCCGAGCGGATCGGTCTGGAAAGTCTGGCCGTTCCACTCCTCGTAGAAGGAGTGGTCTATAAACTCCTCCATCCCGAGGTTGATGTTCTGAAGTTTGGTGGTCACGAGCTGGCCGTCCACGATGACGCCGGGCGTGGCCCAGCGCTTCTCGCCCCACTCGTTGCAGTTCTCGTAGGTCGCGTCGTAGGCCTCCGGGTCGTCCCAGACGCCGAGGTCTATGAGGTTTGCGGGCGTGCGGCCGACGTCCCGGTATTGCGGGTTCGCGTCGTAGAAGAAGTCAACGATGTCGTCGTAGATCGCCGCGCACTTCTTGCCGTAGTCGAAGAACTGCTGCAGCCGCAGGTAGATCTCATTCATCGTCGAGATCGTCACCGTGGCGCTCACGCCGCCCGGCACCATCGTCTGCGGATGCGGGAACTTGCCACCGATGAGCGCGTAGGCTTCCTTAGCCACGCGGGTCATCCCCAAAGCCTCAAGGTACAACGATCCGGAGAGCGCGTTCATGTCCGTCATCAACTCGCCCATCGTGGAGTAGCCGTGGACGTTCGCGTGAGGCGCCGGTGTTCCCGTCGCGAGGTCCCAGACCTCGGGGTTGGTCTTTCGGATGACGTTCTCCGAGAAGTCAGGACCGGCGAGCATGAAGAGGTGCAGCGGCAGGTCGAGGAGGTATTCGAGGACGGAGAGCATGTTCCGGAGCACTATGCCCATCGGCGGTGGCTTGATGCCTATCGCCATTTCGGTCGCGAGGGCCGCCGTGCCGGAGTGGGTCCCGCCGCAGACGCCGCAGGCCCGGCTGGTGATGTAGATGGCGTCGCGCGGGTCGCGGCCCATCATGATGATCTCGTACCCCCGGAAGAGGGTAGCCACCGACCGGCTCTCCAGGACCTTCCGCTCCTCCAAATCGACGACCGAATGGAACGCCAGGGCGCCCGCCACGCGCGTTACGGGGTCGAAGTTCTTCTGCTGAATGTGGCCGTTGCGGGCCAGGAGGTCCTCGATCTGGTCCCGGCTCAACGTCGCGACCGAGCCGCCATTCAGGTCTGGGCTCCGCTCCGTGCCGTACGGGTCCCGGACATCATCCCTCAGATATGGCCGGCCCTCGGAGTCGAACTCCACCGGTAGGTTCTTAAAACACACTTTTTAGACCCCTCCTATTCCCGTTCCAATATCCGGCCAACACCTTCAAGGTGCCGGTCGGCCCCTCGCAGGTCGTCCCGGAGCGCCCCGAGAGCGCCGTTTATGGTCCCCAAATGCTCCGGCAGCGGCTCCGCGT
>JBBPZT010000015.1:0-15563 GCA_038198625.1 Rubrobacterales bacterium | reverse complement strand
CATCCTCAAGGCTTTTGGGGCCACCGAGAACAGCTTGGGCGTATGGGCAACCAACTCGCCGTCAATATTCACCGGCAGGCCGGGCTCGGTGATGAGCTGTACGCGACGCGTGCGCCAGTAGTGGACGCCTTCGTCCTCTATGAAAGATGTGCGGTCCCCGGAGAAAAAATAGGACTTTTCGGGATAGAGCTTGAAGAAATCGAGAGAAGAAGTACCGTGCTTCTGCAAGATGCTCCGCGCCTCCTGACGTTTCTGGGGCAGGGTACGCAGCCGGTACGCCAGGGGCCGGAAAAGGCTATAGACGGCGAAGGCCCCGGTAAGGAGCCCCGCGATGTTCAGTGACTCGAGAAACCAGCCGCCCTCGGAGAGCCCCGTTATGGTCCGTCCTTTCGCCGAGACGGCCGTCCGATAGTTCGAGTCGACCTGGCTCACCAGGTCGCGTTATGTACGTGGCTCACCGGCCTGACATACTCGGTCTATGTGGCGAACCTGGAGGGGCTTCCCTGCGGCATGACGACTATCATGGTCCTTACCTTTTTCCGGGCGAGCAGCGTATCCATCTTGATATCCACTCCACCCACCGTCCCCAGCGTTCGCCACGCCCGGAGCGCCGTGGAGCAGATAGACCACCAGGTAACGCACGGAGCTGTTGGCACCCTCGTTATAACCGGGCGGGAGATAAGCTTCGTAGGTCATGCTGCGTCAGAGAGCCCTGGAATGAAACGTGCGGGTAGCCAACGTACCGAACGATTTCACGTAGGAAGGATGAGCATCGAGGTTGCCCCACAGCGTACGGTAACTGTAGTAGTTGTAGGCCATTAACGTGCCGAGCCCGAGAATCTCGCCCAGCAAGACGACAGCGAGCAGCAAGAGCCGCCGTGTCGCCGCTCTTCACCGGTCGCCTTCGTGGCGTGAGCCAGCAGACTCAGGGACTTCGGGAGACCACCTACTGCCCGTCACGGACCTTACCGGCCTGCTTTCTCGGTAGCAGGAGGATAAAGGTGGACCCTTCACCCTCCTTGCTTTTGACGTCTATCGTTCCCCCGTGAGCTTCGGCGATCTGGCGGGCTATGGAGAGCCCGAGCCCAGCACCGCCCTCCGTGCGAGACGGGTCGGCACGGTGGAAGCGCTCGAAGATGAGGGACTTCTCCTCCTCGGGGAGCCCGATCCCCGTATCGGCAACCTCTATTGCGGCACGTCCGTCTTTCTCACCCACGCTCACCGTGACGCGCCCGCCCTCCGGCGTATATTTCACAGCGTTGTCCAGGAGTATGTTCACCAGTTGCAGGATGCGTTCCCGGTCGAACTCCGTCGGGAGTCCATCCGCAAGGTGCGCGTGCTCGATCGATACCTTCCCGTCTGCTGCTCCCCGGGCCGCCTCGACCGCCTCTCCGGCTACGGCGGAGAGGTCGTAACATCCCACGGTAAGCCGGGCGCCTTCGTCGTCCCTGGTAAGGGTCAGAAGGGCCTCGACCAGGTTTCTCATTCTGCCGGCTTCCCGACGGATGGAGATGATGCTCGACCTTGCCTTCTTCGGGTCCTCTTCCAGGGCCCACTCATCCAGCATCCTGGCGTGGCCCGAGATAGAGGTTAGGGGGGTCCTCAACTCGTGGCTGGCGTCGGCGGCGAAGCGCCGCTGACGGACGAGAGTCTCCTCCCTGCGGACAAAGGCTAACTCGATGCGGGCCAAAAAGCCGTTTATCGTGGTGGCAAGACGCCCGATCTCATCGTTCGAGTTGGCCACGGGCAACCGCTTCGTGAGATCTCCTTCGGTCATCTCGCGGGCGGAGCTGACAACAGCGTCAACGGGTCTTAGCGCCGCACGCGCCAGGAAGTAGGCTCCACCAATGGAGAGCAGAAACGCCCCACCGAGGACAACTCCCAAAGCCGTTGCGACGACTCCTATGGTCCCCTGGGTTCCCTGGTAAGATTTGCCCGCCTCGACTACCCGCACGGAGCGGCCCGGAGCTTTAACCGGCACGGCATAGACGTAGTCGGGAGCTTCCGGAGAGAGATTAGCCACACCAGAAGCGGGCTCTTTAGCGGCGAGCGCCCTCCGCCAGACAGAGTCCTGGGCCCCCTGTTGAGTCTTGAGGTTTACCGTCTGGTCCAGGACCTTACCTTTTCCATTCCGGACGATCAAGAACACCCCGTCTAAGGTGAGTTGCTCCCTATCGAGCTCGTTCGGAGAGCTCCCTTGGGCTATCGTTCGCGCCGCGGCCCGAGCCCGGCTTTGCACGGTGTTCTCCACGCTTGCCAGCAGAGCCTCCCTGAGCACCAGGAAAAGTACTATGCCAAGAAGAAACAGTATCGTCCCTATGGCGAGAGCATTGAAAACCGTCAGCCGCCATCGAATGGGCAAGCGCTCTCAGACCTCTTTCAAGGCGTAGCCAGCACCCCGGAAGGTGTGGATGAGATGAGTTTCCTCGGGGAGGTCTACCTTCTTCCTGAGATAGCTTATGTAGACATCCACCACGTTGGTCTGGAGACCACCCTCCTGTTCCCAAACCCGGGCGAGCAGCATCTCTCTCGACAGGACGCGACGGGGGTTTCGAATCATGAACTCCAGCAACTCGAACTCCCTGTAGGTCAGGTTTATCTCCCGGCCTCCGCGCTTTACCTCGCGGGTCGCAGTATTTACCTCGAGGTCCGCCACACGGAGGATCTCATCTCCCTCGGACCGACGTAGTAGAGCCCGCAGACGGGCCAGAAGCTCCTCGATGTCGAATGGTTTGGTGAGGTAATCGTCCGCGCCGCGATCGAGACTGTGGACCTTATCCAAAGTAGTGTCGCGGGCGGTGAGCATTATTACCGGCACCTTGTCGCCTGCCTCTCGCAGCCGTTTGAGCACCCCAACACCGTCTAGCTTCGGCAGCATTATATCCAGTATTATAATTTCGGGCTCGAACTCTTCGGCCTGTCTGAGGCCCGAAGGCCCATCGTAGGCGCACCGCACACGGTAGCCGAGGTGTTCCAGCTCGGGCTCGACGAAGCCGGCTATCGAGCGATCGTCCTCTACCAGCAGTATGCGGGTCCCGGGTTTCACCTCTCTTTCTTCCTAGCCATATTGTACTTCCACCTTCTTGTCAGACTCCTCCCTCGGTCCTCCCGGATCGTCCGGCGGATGCATGGCGTGCCCTGTTACCAGACGAGAGCCAAACCAGCCGCTAGCCATACCGAGTACGATGCCGGCCGCCACGTCCATCGGCCAGTGAACACCCACGTAGATGCGCGAGTAGGAGATCGCAGCGGCCAGAACGAGCATCCCCAGGCTCCAGACCGGCGTCCTACCGAGGACCTTTCTTGCTGCGAGCAAGACGGCCGTAGCTGCGGCGAATGAGCTGGTAGTGTGGCCCGAGGGGAAAGCGTAGGAATGCGGGGCGGCCACCAGCAGCCGCACGTCCGGCAAGACGAGAAAAGGTCTCGGACGCATCGTCAGGTCTTTTATCAGCTCGGAGCAGGCGAACCCCACGACAAGGGCGACGAATCCCGCAAGGGCCACCCTACGACCGGCCTGCTTTCCGAAAATAGCGATCGTCCCGAGCAAGACCAGCCAGATCTCGCCTAGGTTGCCCACCCGGCTCAGGAACGGCATTAGATAGTCTAATAACGGGCTCAGCCATGCGCCGTTGACCAGGTGAAACACGGAATAGTCCAGGCTGCTTACGAAACTGCTCAATACTCTCCACCTTCTAGCCCGGGCGCCATAGTCCCGGCGCTCTCTATCTCTTTTTCCACGAATCCCATGGATGCGGATTGAGAGGTCAGTATCGGCGCGCTTCGATCATTTCTTTGAGCTTTTTCCAGTCCACAATCTGGACGCCGCTTCTAAAGCGCATCTCGAGCCCCCGACGCGTCAGGCGCAGGTCTCCTCTGTCCCGGCTCACCCATTCCCGACTCAACGCTCCCTGCTTAAGGACTCGCCCGCGGGCCTTACGCCAACCAAAATGACGTAAATTCTGCTCCAGATCACGGTACTGGTAGATCCAGCAGGCGTCCGTGAGGGCGTTGTATCTGGCGCGGTGGTCGCCCTCTTCCCAGTAGCCCTCGTCTTCTTGTCCGGACCTATTCGCCAGCCCACCGACCATACGACTCTTGCCCATAAAACCCATATCTATCTTCCTTCGGCCTATGTCTTTAATAGATTCTCTCCGGCAACGATAAGAAGAGCATGAGAAACGTGTGAAAAACTGGCAAGAGAGCAGGATTCTCCAGGGAGGCCGGCGGAGAACGGCGCCTCTGGAGGATCCTCTTTGCTACCGCGCGACTGTCTACGATACCGTGGAGGCGTCGTGCCGGGAGTTAACCGGCTCAGGCCGTTACCTCCTCGTGCTATCGAGTGTTTCACGAACCACGCAAAGTTCCTCTCCGGTTCCGTCTTCGACGCCACTCTGGAAATCAGAGCCTTCCAAAGCGCATGCTCTGAGGCTCGCCCTTGCCTGCCAGGAAGAATCGCAAATTACCAGGTTCCCTCGCGAAGAAGATGGGACCGCCAGTTCCCGGGCGCAGAGCGTATCTAGAAAGAACACCCTGGAGAGGTCAACGTAGACCGACTGCCCCGGCCTCGCCACGACATCCAGATTTCTCCGGAGGGTTTCTAGATCTCCTACGTCGAACTCGCCCGAGAGTTCCACCAGGACGGTTTGGCAGCCGGGCTCGCTGACCTCGATGCCATTGGCCGGCGCGCCCGTGTATGTCTCCCTAGATATCACGCAGGTCCTCGGCCTTTGAGCGGCTGGAGACTACTTGCGCACTTAATACGGCGATCGCCGTGGAAGCCGCCGCCGCCAAGGCCAGCAAGGCGAGGTAAGCCCACGGTACGGAGAGCGACTCCGGCGGCGGGTCGAAGACGCCCTTCAGCACTGCCACCAGCATCTGGGCCACACCGAAGCCAAGAGCCGTGCCGATCAGGGAGCCACCGACGAGGATCAATAGTCCCTCGCTCCACAGGAACGCGCCGAGCTGTCCGGGCTTCGCGCCGAGAGCCGAGAGTATCCTGAAGGTGCGCCGTCGCTCGGCGAGCCCGAGGGCCATTACGAGGCCCGTCGCGGCCGCGACCAGTACAACGGCGAAAGCGAGCTCCAGGCGGGTCAAACCGTGGAGATCCACGGCGGTGAGGCTGGAGGAGATCGTAGCCTGGGCGGATCCTATCTGCGTCACCTTGACGCCCGCGAGCGGGCTCACCACCTTGCGCGCGGTGTTGGCCAGCTGCGCGGGGTTGCCCTTGGCGCGCATCAGAACAATCTCCTGCGCCCCCGTGCCGGTCTTCTTGGTGATATAGCTAGAGTTGGCCAGCAGGAACGAGTCTTTAGGGGCGGTTGGGAACTCGCGGACGACGCCTACGAGGTGGAACGGTACCACGTGGTACTTGTGGTCCTTGGCGTTCTGGAGACGAAAGTTCAACAGGTCTCCGGGATGTAGCTGGAAGTCCTTTACCGTCTCTTCAGAGACCAGCACGCCGTCCGGGCGCGCGGCCAGTTTAGCCAGCGTTACTTTGGCGTTGCCGCCGGAGAAGTAAGCGTCGGACATGCTGGTCGCCGAACCTATTTTCTTCGGGTTGATCCCGAAGATGTCCTGCAGGTCGTTGCCGACGTAGGCGAGGCGGTGCTGCATGGGCTGCGCGGCGGCGGCTCCGGGAAGCGCCCTGAGCGCGGCCAGCTTGCCGCCGGCCGGCGATGATGTCGTCCCCATCACCGTTACGTCGGAGCCATTGGTCAGCCGGGCGTCGACCTGCGACTGTCCGGTATAGGTAGTGTTAAACACGGCCGTCGAGACGGCGAACGAGACCGCGAGCGCGACCAGCACTATCCCACGACTTACGAGCGTCCTCTGACGGGCCAGCGAAGCCGCGACCGCCCCGGAGAGCCCACCGGCGACGGGGCTTAGAAAGGCGGAGACCTGCCGGCGTCCCTTGTCCAGACCACCGGACCAGAGACGCATCGCCAGAAGCGCCACCCCGATCCAGAGAAAGAGCGGGGCGACGAACGTGTCGTAGGAGACGGAGGTCTGGGCGACGCCTTCCGGGGCGAGCACTACCTGATAGCCGGTGCTCGCCGTGCGCCAGAACATAAAGCCCGAGAAAGCGAGACACGCGAAATCCAGGTAGAGCCGCTGCCACAAGGGCTTGTGATCCCGCCCGACCACAGTCCTCGCCGCCGCCACCGTGGAGAGCCGCGCTTCTCTGGCGGCCGGGTACAGGACGGCGCCAACGGCGAGAATGAGGCCCGCGATTGCTGCCCCGGCGGTCCAAAACAGCGTGGTAGTACTCGCAAGCAGGCCGGAGGATGAGATGGTCCGGGCGACCAGGTAGGCGAGTCCCACCCCAAGCGCCACGCCGCCCGCGCCGACGATGATCGCCTCCATGCTCTCCAGGCGGATGATCTGGGAAGTGTAGGCTCCCCGGGTGCGTAACAACGCCTGTTCTTGCCGGCGGCGTATCGCTCCCGAGGAGGTCACCGCCAGCGTGAGTAGAACGGCGAGGATGGCTCCGGGGAGCCCCAGGAACAAGAAGAGCACCTTGGCGTAGAGCGCATCCCCGCGGACGCCGTCGAGACGGGTGGCGAGATTATTCCCGACGACGCCGCTGCCGGCTATCCCGGCCTCGACGTTCTTGGCCGACTGCTGAACTTGCGTGTAGGCGTCGGTCGGTTGGGCGGGCAGGTTTTCGTGCGCTATGTTGACGTGGAGTTGGATGTGCACCGAGTCAGGGCGTACGGCGGCCTGACGGTCGAAGAGCTTGTGCCACTGCTTGGAAGGTAGGATCACCACGTTGTCCGGCGGTGCCTGGGGACGCGCCCCCGGAGGCGCGCCGACGGCCTGGAAGAGCGAGTCCGCGTTCGGCAGGGTGACCACGCCGTCCACCGTAACCTTTACCGGGGGGAGGCCCACCCGCTCTATAGTGATCTTGTCTCCCGGCTTCACGTGCAGGTTGGCGGCCGTCTGCTGGGCGACGAGCACGCCATTCGTCGAGCCCTGGAGCTTGCTTATCTCCTTGGGGAACTTCTTCTGGTAATCCGGCCCGATCCCGAGCACCTTGCCGGGACCCGTGGTCTGGGTAGCGCCGCCGCTCGTGGCGCTAAGACCCGCGGTATCCGCGTACCCCACCTGCTGAAGCGCTGTGTATTTGGTGGCCTTTCCAACGGCGGCCGCCGCTGATTTCGGGTTGGCGCCGGGGTTTAGCTGTATCTGCCAATCCACCGGGACGTCGGTGATGGCACGTTTAGTCATCGAGGCGCCGCTGGAGGCGATGAACGCCCCGATGCTCGCCAGAAGCGCGACGGTGAGCGCGACCCCGGCCACGGCTCCGAGCAGACGGCCGCGCCTGCGGGACAACAGCCCCTTGAACCACAACAAGGACAACATCAGCCATTAACCTCCAGAATTCCGTGTAACATCCTCCAACGATCGTTCATGCGCCCGGCGACGGTCATGTCGTGGGTTGCTATCACCAGCGCGGTCTCCGTGCCTTCGAGGGAGGCGAGCCACACGTCGAACAGGTGCTTCGCGGTCGGGTGATCCAATTGCCCCGTCGGCTCGTCGGCTAGGATAAGCCTGGGCCTGTAAGCTAGCGCCCGCGCCACGGCGACCCGCTGAGTCTGCCCACCAGAGAGCTCTTCGGGCAGCTTGTCCGCGATGCCGTCCAGCTCGATGCGTTCCAGCGCTTCGATGGCCGCCCTGCGCGCGTCCTTGGCTCCCGTATGGCCGAGCAGCAGCGGTAGCTCCACGTTCTCGACGACCGTGAGCGGCGCGAGTAGGCTCGGCGTCTGGAAGACGAACGCCACCTTCTCCGGCCTCAGGGTCTCCCGTTTCCCGAGTACCGGCCAGGAGACCTCGCCGGTGGTGGGGAGATCTAACCCTCCCATCAGGTGCAGCAGCGTCGACTTGCCGCTGCCGGAAGGTCCCACGAGCGCCACGTGTTCTCCGGGCGAGACCCGGCACGTCGCCGAGTCGAGCGCGACCAGGGGCCTCTCGCCAACCTGGTAGGTGCGACCGGCCTCCCTCACGTCCACCAGTACATCAGACATTGACTACCCTCCCGTCCAGCAGGCGCACGACGCGGTCCGCCTTCGCCGCCAGCGTCTCGCTGTGCGTCGCGAGGAACGTGCAGGCGCCTTCTTCCCGGCGGCGCTCGAAGATGCGCAGTATGTCGGCTTCGGTCTCTTCATCGACTTCGCCCGTCGGCTCGTCCGCCAGCAGGACTTTCGGGTCGGCCGCAAGGGCGGTCACCAGGCCGGCACGCGCCGCCTCGCCCCCGGATATCTGCGAAGGACGGGAGCGGCGGCGCTCTTCCAGGCCGACGAGCCGGAACAGGTCCGTCAGGCGCCGCTCGTCCAGCTTGCTTGCCAGGCGCATCTGGAGGCGGGCGTTCTCCTCCACGGAGAGATGCTCGAACAGGTTGCCGGACTGCAGGAGGATGCCGATGTTCTCGGCGCGCATCCGGGCGCGTAACGCTTCGGGGCGTCGCGTGAGACGCTCACCCATCAACTCGACGTGTCCGCCGTCGGGCTCGTCGAGGCCGGCCAGGCAGGCGAGGAGCGTTGACTTACCGCTCCCGGACGGCCCCATGACGGCGACGATCTCACCCTCCTCCACGTTTATACTCACCCCGCGCAAGGCCAGGGTCTCCTCTTCTCCGGCGTGGTAGAAACGGTAGATGTCGTAAGCTGCCAGCGCCCTCACGCTACATCCACCTGAAGCTGTTGGAGATACGGTGCCACTGGTCCACGTTGTCCGCCCCGAGCGGCGCGTAGAGCCTCAGAATCGCCAGCTTTCCGTTCTTGTAGAAGATGTAGCTGTTGTTCTCCAGGCGCACCTGCTTGCCGGTAACCTGGTTTGGGTCGGAGTTCGAGGTATACCTTATGAGTACCGCCGGACCACCCGGCAGCTTGACACCTTGCAGGCCACCGATCCGGACCGCCCTCTCCGACTTCTTGAGCGCGGGCACCACGCTCTTGCGAACGCTGGTCACGGTCGGAGCTTTGGCGGAACTTTCCGGTGTGACGCTCATGCCGTCCAGCTTGTTGACGAAACTCACGTTGCCATTGCCGGCCGTCCGGGACCATCCCTCGGGTGCGACCAGCTTGTAGTGGCCTTTCTTGGAGGGGTAGGTCACGAAAGCCTGGGTGTCCGGGATGTCACCCGTGGGGTGAGCCTCCTTTGGAGCCGCCTTCTCTCCGGCGGGCTTCTTGGATGCCCGAGAACCCTGATGTGTCACCCCGGACAAGCTCTTCTGGGTCGAAGAATGGGCTCCGGTCGAGGCGCCCGCCGACGAAGTACCCGAAGAGGCGTTGCCGGTCCCGCAACCACCGAGGAGTATCGTCCCCAAGAGCGCTGCTAACATCAAAAAGCCGAATATTCCCGATTGTTTCATACGCTCTCCTAGCAGAGGATTTCTTGTACGAGGTTCAATGTCGAGGATAAACCTAAGAGACACTTAAGAATTAGGCAAGAATTCATTAAAAATCGTATTTATACGCTCCGCGGCGTGATGTTAGTCGGCTTTTCGCATCCTGGGCATGCTACCTTAGAAAACTACATGAGGCACCGGAAGCGCGAGGTTGGGTAGACGAGAAGCGGGCTTACCGATTCCTTATCGCCCGGAGCCATGACGGTTTAGTCCGACACCATTGGGAAACATAGCAGCCTCACGCGATAGAAGGACAGGGAAACAACGAGGTCCAAACAGCGCTGAAGTAGTTCCGTCCGAAGAGGAGGAAACTTTGAAGAACTGGAAGGATACGAAACGACCTGAAGACAGTACGAGCCGCCGTTCTAGATACCGGACTCGCGCCATCGTGGCGCTCTCGATGCTGGTGCTACTGTTCCCGGTGGGATTGTCGTACGTCAGGGCGCTCACGGGACCGGGCGACATGAGCCCCACGATGCGCACCGTTGAGTGGGTGAGAAGCGAACACGGCGGTGTCCTGGTGGCGGCGGCCGAGAACCTCTGGTATACGACGCACCAGCCCCCGAAGGACGGGCCGCCGCTCCGCGCGCTTCCCAAACGCGCGCCTTCCGCTTCGGCATCCACTGGTTCAGCATCCTCTGCTTCGACGCCCACCACTCCGACGCCTTCTGTTTCAAAGCCTCCTGGTCCGACATCCTCGAACTCAACTGCTTCGGCTCCTTCCAAGAAGCGCTCCCGCACTCCACGGAGACTACCGGCTCCGAGGAACATAAGGCCACCCATTCGGCCATCTCTTCCACAAGAAGGCGTCTGGACTCCCGCGGGACGGTCCGTAGGGGGAAGATCCCCTATTCTCGAAACCATCCTTAGACCAGACCCTTCTTACCCTACGGTCGTGGCCGGACTAGCGTGGATAGACACGCCGCTGGTCCGGCTCGTTTTGATCCCCGGTCTGACGGAGCCCGTGCCGAAAGCCGGTTCCGGGGAGGTACTCCCCCACTCTAGAAAGGGGCTTCTGGCGACTTTCAACAGCGGCTTCAAGAACGTGGACGGCCACGGCGGGTTCATCTCCAACGGCCATACGTACGTTTCTCCGAAACCCGGCCTCGGTACCATCGCGGTATACAGGAGCGGGAAAGTGGCGATCGGGAGTTGGGAGCGTGAGATCCAACCTTCGAGCCATATAACCTACCTGAGGCAGAACCTCCCCCTCATAGTGGACCACGGACGACCAAACCCCGCAACCAACAACTCCTACCTGTGGGGTGCCACGGTGGGCAACGCGGTCCGCGTGTGGAGGTCCGGCATAGGGATAGACGCCCACGGTGGCCTCATCTACGCGGCCGGCGACGGTGTCACGGCCCGCGGGCTGGCCGACTTGCTGGCCCGGGCCGGCGCCATCCGGGGGATGGAGTTGGACATAAACTCCTACTGGGTAAACCTCTTCACCTACGGCGCGCCGGGGGGTGGCGCACCCTCCAAGCTACTCTCGACCATGACCCGCTCGAAATATCGCTACCTGTCACCCGACGAGAGAGACTTCTTCGCCCTCTTCTCCAACGCTACCAAAACCCATACCGGAGCCCAGTACAAGAAGAAAACGTAACCAGTACAGGGTGATGGGCTCCTCCCAGGTTTCTCGCCTGGCCCTGGCATTGCGACGCCAACCGTACTAGACCATACTTGTAGCGTCAGTGTCATCTCTACCACTTGCACCCTGGAGCCACCACGGTCTTATGATCAGAGGCGGTTCCTGATTGCATAGGCAAGGAAGGTTGGTGAGGGTCATGCAAGCACAAGCAAACCACAACCTCGTTGAGGTACCGGAGATCAAAGCTCCGTTCCTGGTTGAGGCCGGGCCGTATGCGGATGAGGCCCAGAGAAGGCACATGCAGTGGGCCGACCGGCACGGTGTCTTTTGTTCGAGCGAGGAGCGGCGGCGCTTTGAGGCGATGGATATGGGGGCCCTGGCGGACCTCCTGTATCCGGAAGCTTCCAGTCCCGAGAACCTACAGCTCGTCGCCGACTGGTGTGCGTGGCTGCTCTTACGGGATGACCGGTGGGACTCCACCGAGGCTACCGGCGAATGGGAACGGCTGGCCAGGCGCGACCGCGCCTACCTGCGGCTAATGCGCCACCGGGCTCAAAGAGGAGTCGGTCTCTCTCGCGACGAGGACGACGGCTGCAACAGCCTTTACGGAGCCCTCGCGGATCTGTGCCAGCGCCTACGAACCCACGCCCGCCAGAAGTCGCAGCCGGAACCGGTCGACCGACGGCTGGTCGCGGTGATGAAAGGTTTCTTCTTTGCACGCATCCGGGAGACAGCCTACCAGCATCGTGGAACGTGCCCTACCCTCTCCGAGTACGTGGGAATGAGGTCGGTAACCGGGGGTCTAGACATCCTTACTTTCGTCCTGGGTGCGCTCGACGGGGTCCGGCTCTCCAAGAGACTCCTCGACGACCCGGCGGTCCGGCGCTTGACAACAGCATCTCACAACGTCTGCTGTTGGCACAACGACCTGGTCTCACTCAACAAGGAGCTTGTCAGCGGTGAAGTCCACAACCTGGTCCTGGTTCTCCAGCAGGATCCCGAGGGTGGGCGTTTCACACTTCCGGAGGCGGTTGACGCCGCAGAGCACATGATTTGCGAGGAGCTTGAAACCTTCGTCGACCTGAAGCAGGAGGTTGGCGGGAGGGAAGGGCCTCATGCTCGCGCCGCGGCCTGGTATGCGTACATGTTGCGCAACCGGGTTGGTGGTGTGATCTCCTGGCAAGAGTCTTGCGCGGCGCGCTACAAAGAAGCTTTTGCGACCTCAACATCGGGACGCGCTAAAGCTAAACCTGATTCGGGTCGATAAAGTAAGATGGTTATACTATCGGGCCGATTGTGATTATGCGGAGGAGAGAAACACGGCAGATATCCCGCGGGGGGAAAGAAAGGCTGGCGAAACTTCCAGCGGCGCTCTTAATGAGGCGCCACCAGTTGACCACCCCGAAGCCCAGACTAACCACCTCCGTCAGGTCCTGGGCACACTACAATGGTGTGCCCTTGCCTTCGTCCTCTTCTGCGGGGTAGCGTTTACACTGCTAGGAGATCCTATCATCGGCCTGAGCGGTGTCGTGATCCTTGCATTCTTCATCGTGGTAGTCGTGGCGAAAACGCGCCTCGATCAGGGCACCCGTCAGGCCGTAGTCTTCTCCGTGTGTACGGCCATCCTGGCGTCCTGCCTGGCGATTCTGTTCCTGGAGCCAATTCTGTACCCGACGCTGGTCGTAACCATGCTCCTCGCAGTGTCCCTCGCGCTACCCTATGCCGACGCGCGAGTTTTGAAGTTGCTCATGGCTATGGCCTGGTTCCTGATAGCAGCCACGATGCTCACGGGCTCCTTGCTGATAGACAGGGCATCAGGGCGCGTAACATCCCTGTTCGAACTCGCCTTCGGCATCACCACGCTGCTCACGGCGATAGCCATCGTGATGCTCGTACTCTGGCAGTTCCGGACGCGGCTCACCAACGCCCTGGGTCAGGCCCGCCGCGCCGAGGAGAAAGCCCGCCATCAAGCCACCCATGACTCCCTGACAGGCCTGCCAAACCGTGCGCTGCTGGAGGAGCGACTCTGGAGACGCCTGTCACGGGTCACCCACGATGATGCATCCGGTCTCCCCTTCGCCGTGCTCTTCCTGGACCTGGATCGCTTTAAGTACATCAACGACTCTCTGGGACACCATATAGGCGACGAGCTGCTGGAGGTAGTGGCGAAGCGGCTGTCGTCCTGCATACGCCCCGAGAACGGCGACGTGGTGGCCCGGCTCGGGGGCGACGAGTTCATCGTAATCCTCAATGATGCCGGCGTCGGGATCGCCGAAGCCGTGGCCGGACGCATTCAAAAGACCCTCAAGAAACCGGTAAAACTCCACGGCCACGAGTTGTACGCAACAGCCTCGATCGGCATCCTCCCCAACTGCTCCGACTACGATACGTCGGAGGAGATACTGAGGGACACCGACACAGCGATGTTCCGGGCCAAGGAAGCCGGCAGGGGGCGTCCCGCCGTCTTCGAACCCTCGATGCGCGCGCGGGCGATCTCCATGCTCAGGCTCGAAACGGACCTGAGACGCGTGGTGGAGCAGAGAGAGTTCGTCGTTCACTACCAACCCATCGTGTGGCTCGCGACCGGGGGGGTGGTAGGCTTCGAGGCCGCCTTACGGTGGGCGCACCCCGAGCGGGGACTCCTCAATGCTGAAGAGTTTATGCCTCTTGCGATGGAGACCAACCTCGCCCCCGATATAGACCGGTTCGTAATCGGAAAGGCGTGCAGTGGGGCCGCTTTCTGGAGGCGGAGCTTCCCGGACCATTTCCCGCCGATGGTCAGCCTTCGACTCTCGAAGGACACCCTCTTCAGAGGAAAGCTGGCCTATGAGGTAAGCCACGCCCTCAAAGAGACCGGGCTTCCTGGACACGCCCTGATGATAGGTCTTTCGGAGGACTTTATAGCCGAGAGCTCCGAGGCGGCGACAGTCGTTATCGAGCAACTCAAGGCCATGGACGTGCGGGTGGCCGTGGATGACTTCGGGACGGGACGCTCCTCATTGGAGATCCTGCACCGCTTGCCGGTGGACGTTCTCAAGATCGCCCCTCGTTTCGTGAGCAGCATCGACTTCAGGGACGAAGATAAGGCTGAAGTCGTGCGGACCATTCTGACCTTGGCGCACGAGTTCGGGATGGAGGTAGTCGCCGAAGGCGTCGAGACCCCCGAGCAAACGCGAGCCCTCTCCGAGATGGATTGTGACTACGTTCAGGGTCCGCACTTCTCTCGGCCCCTCGAGTCCAAAGGAGTGGAGGCCATCCTCAACGCTGAGCCTCTGTGGTGAGCACAGAGGATTGGGCTGCGCTTCTCAGGCCCTGCCAAAGCTATCCCGATGGCGCCAACCGTAACAGTGGCTCTCCCTCGACGGTTATCCTGTCAGCAATTCGACGAACTCTTTCCGGCCCACGCTTGTAAGACGCAACGTCAACACACCATCCGCCTGCGGTATCGGATCCAGGGCAACCCGCTCGATGCCGTCATAGGGGCCAAGAAGCAACGAGGTGAGCTCTCCAGCCGAAGTCTCCCGGGTCCGCCAGGAACTTGTCAAGCCCGCACTCTTCTTGAAGACGCGGGCTTCTCCCTCACTACTAAAGACCGGCAGGGTTTCTTCGCCACCGGCCCAGGAAATGGTAAGCACTTCCAGAGGTCCGGTCTCGCCCATCACGATCAGCCAATATGGTGAATAAGGCCGGCTCGGGCTTAGATTTTCTCTAAATAATTCTCCAAAGAAATAGTTTGCTTCATTAGTCACTTGCACCTCCATAGAGAGATCCGTGAATCATCGGGTAAGGTTCTGTCTTCATGTTCACGCCACTAACAATGAAGAACTCTGGCACCGTGGATTTTGCGGGTGCCTACTACTACACTTACTCTTCGAGCGATTGGATGTCACCAGCCTCCGAGCGATTTAGAGTAATCTGGTAAGAGAGCGCTTCTCGGGTGGCGCGGGGGCTTTTGCACACTGGCCCCACTTTCCCACAGGTCAGGCAGTGTGAGCGGTACCCGCCCTCCACCGCGTGCACGATCACACCGGTTGTGTGCCGGCAGATGGCTTTCATAAGGGTCGTCGTAGTCATCGGCGTCTATTTCCAGCACACGATGGTAGCTCGATGGTCGGATGATCCTGCTTGTCGGGCAGTACGAGAAGCTCCCGCCGGGCAGACCGTAGAACATCGTAGATCGCCCCCCTAAAGCCCTCGTCGGTCAACCGGCTGGCCCGCACACGAGAGATAGCCAGGTCGAGCAACGCCAGTACCTCTCTTATGGTCTCTGAACGGTCCAGTTGGTGGACCTCTTCTCCGGGGTAGTGGCCCGGGAGACGAACCTCTTCGACATTTCCGGGCCTTTCACGAGCGTGGTCGACCGGCGCCGGTGGATCAGGGTCGTACGAGGGGGCCGGGGAACCTGCCTCTCTAGTTTTTTCCAACGTTGGCTCCTTCAAGTCATCCTTCCATCCGCTGTTCCCGGCTTCAAATACAGACGGGCCGGCAGCCACCTCCTACCGGCCCGATCTTCTTCCCCACCTACTGGTCCCAAAGCTCGGGGGGACCGTATCGCTTATCCTAGAT
>JBBPZT010000014.1:0-8724 GCA_038198625.1 Rubrobacterales bacterium | reverse complement strand
GATGTCCCGGATCTCTCCGCCGCCGAACTCTCCGGACGGGTGAGGATGACCGACCGGGCTTCGCTGGCTTTCGAGGAACTTCGGGCCTCCTTTGACCCGGACGAAACTCTAGCGCGGCTGGCCGAGAAAGAGGTCGTCTTGATAACCCTCGCCGACGAAGATTATCCGGAGCTTCTGAAGGAGATACCAGACCCGCCTCCGGCCCTGTTCGTGCGTGGAGAGATGCCAGAAGCGCCGGGAGTCGCTCTTGTTGGTTCTCGCAAGGCGTCCGCCACGGGGCTGGACGCGGCGCGGGAGATCGGGCAAGCCCTCGGCGAACGGGGAGCGTGCGTGGTGAGCGGTCTTGCCCTCGGGATAGACGCCGCTGCCCACGAGGGCGCCCTGGAGGCCGGCGGCCCGACCGTGGGAGTCCTCGGGTGCGGCATAGACGTCGTTTACCCGAGGAGAAACGGTAGGCTATTCGAGCGGGTGAGAGAGGGCGGCTCCATCATCTCGGAGTATTATCTCGGAGAGGCTCCGCTCGCCTGGAGATTCCCTGCCCGCAACCGGATCATCGCAGGTCTCGGCGAGCATCTGGTGGTGGTCGAAGCCGCCGAGAGGAGCGGCGCCCTCATCACCGCGCGCCACGCCCTCGATTCCGGGCGGGAGGTATGGGCCGTGCCGGGTCCGTTGGGCGTGCCTGAGTGCCGGGGCTCCAACAAGCTTCTCGCAGACGGCGCCGGTGTTCTCTGGGACGTCGAAGAGTTCGCTGACGCTCTCGTCCCGCAACCGAATATCCCAACCGGGAAGAGAGACGACCGGACACTGGAGTTGCCCCTCGCCGACGGCTTGCCGGAGGATGAGGCTCTGGTGCTCGCGGGTGTCGGCCTAGCGCCGACCGAAGTAGACGTGGTTGCCGGCCGCAGCGGTATAGAGATGCGGCGGCTGCTCTCCGCGCTCTCTCTGCTAGAGCTAAAAGGCTACGTGACTCGCAACGCCGGCGGCGCATTCGTAAGGAGAGTGAGACGGTGACTGGAGCGACCGTTGATCATCTCTGGGAGGAGTATTCGAAGTCCCGCCGGGAGTTGGGAGTTCTCATCGGAGGCGAGTCGGGGGCGGCGCGGCGCCGGGGGATCAAGAGGCGCGCCGATCAACTCCGAGACCGGCTACTCGTCAACTACTCACCCCTGGTCAAGTACGTGGTGGGCAGAGTCTACGCCCGCATGACGGTCGGCCTGGAGAGAGAAGAGCTTTTCTCCTGGGGGATATTGGGCTTGCTGGATGCCATAGAGACCTTTGATTCCCGGCGTGGGGCCAAGTTCGAGACGTATGCGATCTCGAAGATACGCTGGGCGATACTCGATGAGATACGTAAGCGTGACTGGGTTCCGCGTCGTGTACGGACGCAGGCGAAGGAGGCCGAGCGAGCGGTAAGCGAGTTGACTCAGTACCTCGGTCGCATGCCAAGCGACAAAGAGGTTGCTAGAAAGTTGGGCATGAGTTTGGCGGAGTACCGGAGCTTCCAAAGTCGGAGTTACCGCGCCAGGATCACCTCTTTGGAAGCCTGGCTAGAAGCCGACGGAAACCTCGGTTCCGGAGTCAAACTCATGGCCGGCAGTGAAGATGTCAATGACCCACAGGCCGAGGTGGATTTCGGGTCCGTGAAGGAGCAGCTCGTGGCCGCGATAGAAGCGCTCAAGGAGCAGGAGCGTCTCGTGACCACTTTCTACTTTTACGAGGGATTGACCCTCAAGGAGATCGGCAAGGCGCTGAACCTCTCCGAGGGGCGCATCTCCCAGATATTGCGCAGCGCCATCCGGAAGCTCCGCGAATGTCTGGATAGCGGGCTGTTGTCGGAAGGGCTGTAGCTTTCACCAATCCACGAACCTGCTAGAAGCTCTGCTAGAAGCCGGACCTTCCTTGTGCTAACATCTTCGATGGTTTTAATCACACACGCCCGCGACGGAGCTACAGGCCCAGGTGGTGGTCCGCGGAACATTTCACGGATTGCGTAGCGCGGGTGGAGGACACTAACCACCTGAAAAGGAGAGGCAAGTATCTTGGAGAAAACAGCCCAGCAGGTAGGCGTACGGGAGCTTCTGAAATCCGGCGTCCACTTCGGACACCAGGCAAAGCGCTGGAACCCGAAGATGAAACGCTACATCTTCGCCGAACGCGCGGGGGTGCATATTATCGACCTGGATCAGACGCTTACCCTGCTCGCCAAGGCACGGAACTTCATCCGCGGCGTGGCGGAGTCCGGACGTGAGGTCCTGTTCGTCGGTACGAAGAAGCAGGCCCAACTCACCCTCGCGGAGCAGGCGATGCGTAGCGGGCAGCCATACGTCGCAGAGCGTTACATCGGCGGTATGCTGACCAATTTCAAAACCATCCAGCCCCGGATCTACTACTTTACGACGCTCGCCGAAAGGGTTGAGGAGACGCCCGAGGAAGACAGAACGGGCCGGGATTGGTTCGCCCTCAACCGCGAGTACCAGAAGCTGCGGCGTAACTTCGCGGGTATCATCCAGATGGAGCGCCTGCCCGGCGCCGTCTTCGTGGTCGACCCGAAGCGCGAGGAGTTGATGGTGCGCGAGGCGAACCGCCTCAAGATACCGGTGGTCGCCCTGACGGATACCAACTGCGACCCCGAGGTCGTGGACTATGTTATCCCCGGCAATGATGATGCTATCCGCTCCATAAACCTTATCTCCAGGCTCATCGCAGATTCGATCCTCGAGGGTAGTGGACAGGATGAGGTCCCGGTCGAAGACCGGCCGGTTCCACCCGTGATCGAAGAGGCCAGGGTCGCTGAAGAAGGAAGCCTCTCTGACGCCGCCGAGGCGGCCGAGATCACGGAGGTCGCTGAAACCACCGAGCCCGAGACCCCGGAGTCTGCGCCAAGCGAAGCTTCCTCAAACGGAACCGCCGCGGAGCAGGCCGTGGAAGCAGAGCTGGATTCCACGGAGGAGCCGGAGTCCACGGAGGCGCCCGAGGTCGAGGCAAACGGGGCTGAAGAAACCAGTGGCGCGACGACCGGAGACGCGCCGGAAGAGACCAGTAGTAACGGTGACGAAAATGACGAAACTGAGGAGAGTTAGAGGAATTTGGCGAGTACGATAGAGAAGATCAAGCAGCTCCGGGAGGAGACGGCCGCCGGGATGATGGACGTCAAGCGGGCGCTCGATGAGACGGACGGCGACCTCGAGGACGCGCGCCGGGTCTTGCGGGAGCGGGGACAGGCCGTGGCGGCCAAGAAGAGCAGCCGCGAGACGAACGAAGGCCTGGTCGAAGCCTACGTCCACTTCAACGGCCGCATCGGGGTGCTCGTCGAGGTGGATTGCGAGACGGACTTCGTGGCCCGCACGGCGGAGTTCAAGGAGTTCGCCCACAATGTCGCGTTGCAGGTAGCTTCGTCCAACCCGATGCCCGTGGCCGTCGCCCCGGAGGATATTCCCAAGGAGGCGTTCGAGGAAGAGCTACAGATAGCCGAGAAGCAGGCAGGCGAGATGAACAAGCCCGAGAACGTCACGCGCCAGATCGTCGAGGGCCGGATGAAGAAGTGGGTCTCGGAGAGGGCTCTCCTTACCCAGAGCTACGTCAAGGAACCGGACCGTACAGTGGGCGACCTGCTGCAGGATACGATCCAGCGGGTCGGCGAGAACATAGTCGTGCGGCGCTTCATCCGCTACGAGCTCTAGATAAAGCCTTGGACGGATCCACCTCAAATGGGAGCGACGGTCAGCGGCCTTCGAGCCAGCCCCGGGAGCTAGGTCCCGTAAAGCGCGTTGTCCTGAAGGTCTCGGGGGAGAGCCTGGCGGGTGAGAACGGGTACGGCATAAGCCCCGACAGCCTCAACTCGATCGTCACGAGCGTGATGGAGGCTGTAGAGGTCGAGGCCGAGCTCGCCATCGTGGTCGGCGGCGGCAACATCTTCCGGGGTTCGCAGGTCGCCGACGCCCTCGGCATAGAGAGCGCCACTGCCGATTACATGTCCATACTCGGTACCGCCATAAACGCCCTGGCACTCCAGGCGGCCCTGGAGAGGCGCAACATTCCGACCAGGGTGCAGTCGGCCATCGAGATGCAGGAGATAGCCGAGCCCTATATACGAAGGCGGGCCATCCGGCATCTGGAGAAAGGCCGGGTGGTGATCTTCGCCGCCGGGACCGGCAACCCGTTCTTTACGACTGACACGGGTGCGGCGTTGCGGGCCCTGGAGATCGGGGCTGACGCGGTACTCATGGCGAAGAACAGGGTCGATGGTATCTACGATAAAGACCCGCGCGTCTACCCGGATGCGGTGAGGATGCCGCACCTGGATTATATGGACCTTCTCTCGAAGAACCTCTCGGTAATGGACCATACGGCGGCAACCCTCTGCAGCGGAGAGGGGCTT
Source organism: Rubrobacterales bacterium (assembly GCA_038198625.1). Taxonomy (GTDB): domain Bacteria; phylum Actinomycetota; class Rubrobacteria; order Rubrobacterales; family Rubrobacteraceae; genus JBBPZK01. The sequence goes on along the minus strand of JBBPZT010000014.1, from coordinate 4,346 downwards.
CCCATAGTCGTTTTCGATATACTGAAGCCCGGTAACCTGCGTCGCATACTGCAGGGAGAGCATATTGGTTCCCTGGTCTGGAGCGCCGGTAACGGAGGAGAGCAAGAAGATGTCTGACATTATAGATCTCACGGCGGCGGAACGGCGGATGGGAGGGGCTGTGGAATCCCTCCGGCGAGAGTTTTCGACCATCCGGACGGGGCGGGCGAACGCCGCCATCCTCGACAGGGTGGAGGTCGAGGCCTACGGCACGAAAATGGCCTTGCGGAGCGTGGCTAACGTGGGTGTTCCAGAGCCCCGGCTTCTCACCGTTACACCGTTCGATCCGAACTCTCTCAAAGACATTGAGCGGGCCATCGGTAACTCGGATATCGGACTCAACCCGCAGAACGACGGCAAGATAATCCGGCTCCCGATCCCGGAGCTAACCGAGGAGCGTCGGCGGGAGTTGATCCGTCTGGCGAGGAGCATGGGCGAAGAGAGCCGGGTTTCGGTACGCAATGTCCGTCGCGACGAGATGCGAGACATCTCCGAGCTTCGGAAGGAGGGGGAGATCTCCGAGGACGATGAGCGCCGGGCGGAGGATGAGTTGCAGAAGCTCACCAACGCCTACGTCAAGCGCATAGACGCGGCGCTCTCGGACAAAGAGGCCGAGCTTTTGGAGGTCTGACCCTGAAACCTGTCCAAGAACATCTCTCCGGGGCGCCGGACGAATCCCGTCCTGCGCGTCTGGACCCCAGCAAGAGGCCGCCCCGTCACGTCGCGATCATCATGGATGGCAACGGTCGATGGGCGCAGCGTCGCTGGCTCCCGCGCGCCGCCGGACATCGCGCCGGAGTCCGAAACCTTCAGCCCATGATCGAAGCCGCCGGAGAGGCCGGGGTCGAGAACCTTACCCTCTATGCTTTCTCAACCGAGAATTGGGTTCGCCCCCAGGAAGAGGTCAGCTACCTGATGTCCCTCTTCCTCGAAAACGCCAAGGTCAAGGTGCCCGAAATGCACGAGAAAGGCGCCCGCCTCCGGTTCCTCGGCCGTCGCGAGCACCTGGCGCATCCTCTGCAAAAGGCAATGAGCGACGCGGAGGAACTAACCTGCCGCAATGATCGCCTGAACGTCTACATAGCGCTCAACTACGGTGGTCGGGCCGAGATGGTGGACGCGGCGCGGCGGATGATCTCCGACGGTCTCTCTCCCGAGGAGGTGGACGAGACGACCTTCGCCCGCTACCTCTACGCCCCCGAAGCACCGGAGGTAGACCTCGTGATCCGGACGAGCGGTGAGCTTCGGGTCTCGAACTTCCTGCTCTGGCAGATAGCCTACGCCGAGTTCTACGTTACCGAAACTCTCTGGCCCGATTTCTCCCCCGAAGAATTCCTCGCGGCCATCGACACGTTCGCGAGCCGGTCCCGGCGCCGGGGTGGGGTATAAGTTTTGCTCCGGTGGCGCGTCGCCACCGGCCTCACCCTCGCGCCGATAGTCCTGGGCGCCATAGCCCTGGGCTACTGGTCTTCTTTTGGTTACTGGACGCTTCTCGCCCTCGTTCTGGTCGTGGTGGCGAGATCCGCCTTCGAGCTTGCCCGCGCCCTCAACCCACTGCCGTTCGTCGCTGCGCTCGGAGCAGGCGCGATGCCGGTGCTCTTCTCTCTCCCTTTTGGGGCTAACGGCTATGGTTCTACCGGGATCCTGGCCGGGGCCGTGTTGAGTCTTCCGTGGACGCTCCTCTGGCTCGCGGCGAGGCCCGAGGCCCGCACGCTACGCGCGATCCTGGCGATACTCCTGATGACCCTCTGGATCGGCGTGCCGTTGGCGCACATGGGCCTCCTCGCCGGGATGAAGAACGGCGTAACCCTCATCCTGATAACCGTGGTGGGGCCATGGATCTCCGACGCCGGTGCCTACTTCGCCGGTCTCTTCTTCGGGCGGCATCTCCTTTTCCCGAGCCTCAGTCCAAAGAAAACGGTCGAGGGTAGCGTAGGTGGACTCCTCCTCGCGACGCTCGCGATCGGGTGGGTCTCATACCAGTTTCTCGGTTTCACCATCGTCGAGTCCGTAGTCATGGGAGCGGTCGTCTCGGTCTTCAGCCAGAGCGGCGACCTCTTCGAGTCCCTGCTCAAGCGGCTCCTGGACCTGAAAGACCTCGGGCGCGCCCTACCCGGCCACGGTGGCCTCCTCGACCGGATAGACAGCATCCTCTTCACCATTCCTGCTGTATACTATTTGCTTCTTCTCTATGAGATCCTTTAACCAGAACATCCCGCCATGCGTCGTCGCCTAACTATCCTGGGTTCGACCGGCAGTATCGGTTGCCAGGCCCTGGATGTCGTGCGCGCCCATCCAGACCGTTTCGATGTCGTGGCTCTCTCTGCCGGCACAAACACTACGCTTCTCGCCGAACAAACCGCCCAGTTTAACCCCGAGTACGTAGCCCTCGAAAACGGGGATCTCGCTTCATTGAACGGCATCGACGCTAAAGTACTCACCGGGCCCGGCTCCGCCCGCACACTGTCGGAGATTCCGGCCGACGTGGTCCTGAACGGCATCGTCGGCTTTGCGGGCCTCTCCGCAACAGTTGGCGCCCTGCAAGCAGGAAATACCGTCGCCCTTGCCAACAAGGAATCGCTCGTCGCCGGCGGCAAGTGGGTCATGGACCTGGCGGCAGATAACCGCATAATACCAGTGGACTCGGAGCATTCGGCGATCTTCCAGTGTTTGGAAGGGCGGGACGCCGGGGAGGTTCGGGAGATCCTCTTGACCGCTTCTGGTGGTCCGTTCTTCGGGTTTGAGAAGGGGCGTCTGGTAGAGGCGGGGCCGGAGGATGCGCTAAGGCACCCGACGTGGAGCATGGGCCGGAAGAACACCATAGACTCGGCCACCTTGATGAACAAAGGGTTGGAGGTTATAGAGGCGCACCACCTCTTCGGGGTACCGTACGAGGATGTGCGGGTCGTGGTTCACCGGCAGTCCGTGGTTCATGGTGGGATCTCTTTTGGGGACGGGACGATGATCGTCCACGCCGCGACACCGGACATGAGGTTGCCGATAGCTTACGGCATCCTGTATCCGAAGAGGGTGGACGTGGGGGTCGAGGCCGTAGGTTTTGGTGGCACGAGTTGGACTTTCGACGAGCCCCGTAGTGACGTGTTCCGGTGTCTGCCGCTCGCCATCGAGGCCGGCCGGGCCGGAGGGGCGTATCCGGTCGTGCTCAACGCGGCCAACGAGGTGGCGGTCGAGGCCTTTCTTGACCACCGGATAAAATTCCTCCAGATAGCAGAAGTGATCGAGGAGGTCCTGGAAGAATTTGAAGAGTCGGCGAGCGTGACGAGCATGGAAGCCATAGAAAGCGTGGACGGTGTGGCCCGGATGAAGTCTGAAGGGGTCGTGCGAGAGGTTGTGGGCCGGTGACGTTGGTAATAGCGCTCCTGGGACTCATCTCCCTGATAGTCATCCACGAGCTCGGGCATATGCTGACGGCGAAGGCCCTGGGTGTCAGGGTGCCGGAGTTCGGCATCGGGTTTGGGCCGGCGATCTTCAAGAAGAAGATCGGCAAAACAGTGTACTCGTTCCGGATCATACTGCTCGGCGGGTTCGCCAAGATGGCCGGAATGGAAGGTGTCTCCGGTGTCGAGGTAGAGAAGGCGGACCTCGGCCCCGACACTTATCCGGCCAAGCCTCCGTGGCGGAAGGCGCTCATCATCTTCGCCGGTCCGTTTGCGAACCTCGTTGCCGCCGTCATGATCCTGGCCACCGTCTACATGATATCCGGGGTAATAACTGGGGCCACAACGACGGTTAAAGAGGTGGTACCGAACTCACTCGCCTCCTCAGCCGGTGTTCAAAGTGGGGATCGCGTCGTCTCTATCGACGGAACCCGGACGAAGAACTGGGACAAGTTCGTAACCGTAGTTCAGAAGCAGAAGCCGGGGGACCGGGTGTCTGTAACCGTGGTGCGTGATGGTCAGCAGAAGCAGTTCTTTGGTAAGTTGACCGCCAACCCCAAGGACCCCAAACAGCCGCTCGTGGGGATCAGCCCGGTACCGATCAAGGAGACTTACGGTCCTATCAAGGCCGTGGGGATGGCGACGCAGCAGATCGTTACCATGACGGCCAGGCTGGGTGGTTTCGTGGCGCAGTTGGTGACCGGCGAGCAGAGCCTCTACAAGAACGTGAGCGGACCCGTTGGGATAGCTTCCATTAGCAGCACCGCTATTATGCAGGGTTTCTACCCGCAGCTCCTGGCGCTCATAAGCCTGAACCTGGCGCTCTTCAACCTGCTGCCGATCCTGCCGCTCGACGGTGGACATCTGGTGATCATCGCGGCTGAGAAGGTCATGGGGAGGCCGGTCCGG
>JBBPZT010000013.1:0-11122 GCA_038198625.1 Rubrobacterales bacterium | reverse complement strand
TTCTGTCGGCACTCTTCGAGGACTTCCTGGGAGATCATACGGACCGCGAGGGCGATACCGAGCGGGACGATGATCAGGTCATCCAGGTACCCGAGCACCGGGAGGGGATCGGGTATCAAGTCTATCGGGCTGAAAGCATATCCGACCACGCAAGCTGCGAAAACCCGCGCGTAGAGCGGCACCCTCGGGTCCCTGTAGGCTAGATAAAGCGCATAGACCTCGGACTTGAGGCTCCTGGCTCAGCGCTTCAATTCATCGGTAAATCTCATGTATGGATTGCCGTGCCGGGCGGAGCTACTCGTGCTCCACCCGGACTTGAGCCTGGTGTTGGCTGGAAGCTAAACCCGGCTAGCCTTGTTGGGGAAGTGTACCGAGCTTGACGTCCAGGGTCTTTTCGCTGCCGCCTCTCATTATCTTTACCTTGACGGTATCGCCGGGCTTGTAGTTGCGCAGATCGGAGATAAGGTCTCCCGAATCCTTGATCTTGTTCGAGCCTATGGCGGTGATGACGTCTCCGGTCTTGGCCCCGGCCTGTGCCAGGGGTGCGCCCTGTGCTACCTGGACGATCACACCGGATTTGGCCTGGACGTTGAACTGTTGGGCGAGCTGGGGGGTGACGTCGCGGAAGTCGCGGATGCCCAGGAAGGGATGTACGGCCTTGCCGTTGGCAACGATCTGGTCCGCCACCGAGGTCGCTGTTGCGGCCGGTATGGCGAACCCGATCCCCTCGACCGGCTGGCCGCCCTGGGTCTGAGGCAGGTACGCCACATTGATGCCGACGACTTGACCCGAGCGGTCGGCCAGAGCGCCGCCGGAGTTGCCGGGCGAGATAGGGGCGTCGGTCTGGACCAGGTTGGTGAGGGAGGGGGTCTGCGGACCCGCGCCCCCGAGTTGGGCGCCGAGCTCACGGTTGAGACCGCTGATGACGCCGGCGGTAACAGTAGACTGGAAACCCGAAGGGCTGCCGATGGCGACCGCGAGTTGGCCTACCAGGAGACTACCGCTCGAAAACTTCGCGGCGGGCAGGTTGTTGCGGTCCACCTTCACTACCGCTATGTCGGTGTACGAGTCGGTGCCGACGACCTGTCCTTTCATGGTCTTACCGTCGGCGAATAAGATTCTTACGTTGCTCGCGCCCTGGACGACGTGGTTATTGGTAATGATGTAGCCATCCTTGCGGTAGATCACACCGCTCCCGATTCCCTGCTCTTGCTGGGGACCCATCTGGGTTTGCTGCACGCCCTTTACGTCGACTTGCACCACGCTCGGGCCCAACTGGGCGGCTACCTGGGCAACAGGCTCGTCTTTTGGTATGCCAGATGATGTTTTCGGGACGCTCTTGGCTACGTTCTGGGACTTGGTTGCGGCCGCGTTGCTGTTGGAGCACCCTGCTATCAGGACCACGGCTAGTACAGCCAGCGCTAGAAGAAGATAAGCTTTCACCCTAAAATTCGACACCTCTGACCTCCTATTACCACCCGGATATTCTTTTAACCTAAAGTCTATACGTTGACCCTCCACGAGAGTTTCTTATTCTCGGAGCGAGCCCAACTTAATCTTGCCCCCACAGCCGCCTCATCCGACACTAGAATGGTCCTGGTGGTTCCATAACTCTACACGTCGGACATTCCGGGATTAGCCGGCGGGTCTCACTTTCTTGGACGTCTCGGTGGGCGCATCATCCCCGATTTCGCCCATGCGCTGCTCCAGTTTGCGTGCGAATAGACTTGGCTCGTCCGCCGAGAGGTATATGGTGCCAACCGGCCCGAAGCTTCGAAACACGCCTTTTACGGTTAGCGGAGTTTTGAGCCTCAAGGTGAGGTTGGTTTTGCCGTTGATCGCCAGGTAGGCGGCACCCTCTTCCTCGGGAGCCGGCTGGAGCCCGTCGCCCCATTTAGGCGCCTTTTGGATGGTGCGCCCCACGCTCTCTATCTCCGCGTAGGGGACGAAGACTTCCGCGAACGCGCCGTGGCGCAGACGGGCTCCCGTCTCTTCGAGGCGGTGGGGGAGGGCGCTAAGGGAGGCGTGAAAGCCCAGGAACCAGAACACTGTGTAGACCTCCAGAAAGAGAACCAACCAGCGCAGCCACGCCCACGGTATCAGCAGCTCGAAGACCACGATCTCTATCGGGCTAACGAGCACGACCATCAGCACGATCATGTCCATCGTGGACTGTTTGTGGTACCCGAACTCACCCTCGCGAAGCTTCGTCCTTCTTAGTATCCACCGAAACAAACACGCCCACAGGCGTGGTTCCAGCACCATGATCCGTGCGAAGAGACGAGGGAGCACGGCCGAGAGGCCGTCTTCGAGCGCTGACCAGGCGTCGAGCCCGGAGGCTCGTCTCTGACGGTAGCCTCGCGCGGCGACGAAGACCTGACGTCCGCCGAGCAGGATCAGCAAAACCTCTATCCCGGCCACGACGGCCACCGCGTCCCCGATACTGAGCAGCCTGGACCAGACGAGCGCCACCTCGGTGACGATGAGCGCCGGCAGAAGCCACTTCAGGGCACGCTCCATTTTGAGTCTCATTTTTGTGTTTTCCCCTCCTCTTGCTCTACCTCCGGGAAGTACTCGCCGAGCAGTTGGATCAAACGAAGTTGGGACGGGGAAAAGTTCGACGACATCAAATCCGAGGCTACGTGTCCGTAGGGTCCCTGCGCCCAACCGCTCCCCTCCATAAGCTCCGCTGACCAGGGGTTAGAGTCGGCCACGCGGGCGTACATCTCGGCTGTGCGTTCTACTTCAGGCGAGTCCTCGGGCTCATCCTTCAAGGACATGAACCGCTCCTCGAAAGCGAGCATCTCGCGGAACTGCTCCGGGCGCTCCGCATAGTATCGGGTAACTGTCTCCAGCATTCCTCTGTAATCACTGGGCCAGTCGAAAGCGTCGAGCGTCGCCCAGAATTTCTCTTCCTGCTCCAGGGCTTCGGCGCTTGCCTCTCCAGGCAGGTGCTCGGCGAGGGTCTGCTTCAGCAGCTCGAAGGTGGGGGACGGTCCCGGTGGCTCTCCGATAAAATCGAGTTCTTCTTCCAGGAGCGCTTCGATATCTTTCCGGCGCTTTTCCAGCCGTTCTATCTCCGTGGACACTTCGCCGAGCAGCGTTTCGAGCACGCTTTTCAGGGGCAGATCACTTCCGGATTCTCCGAGCACGGTCTTTATTCGCGCCAGCGGCAACCCGAGGTCTCGCAGCCGTCGGATGCGCTGCAGCCGCAGTAAATCCGCCGCCGAGTAGAGTCTGTAATCGTTCTCCGAGCGTGTGGGCTCCGCGAGCAAGCTTATCTTGTGATAGTGACGAATCGCCTTCGGCGTCACCCCCGCTAGCTTCGCCGCCTCCCCGATTCGCAACAGCTCTCTTGCTCGCCCCGCTCGTTCCATACTCCGAGTGTAAGCCCTGACCTTGGGGCAAGGTCAAGGGGTAATAAGAGACCCGCCCTCGCGCTGGGCGGTGCTACGGGGCTGGGGCGGTCGGTTAACGCGAGGCTAGTTCGTGGAGCTGTACCTTGAGCTTCTCTTCTTCTTTGATCAGGTGACGGAAGACGTCTTGGGAGAAGCGTATGGAGTGCTCTTCGTGCAGGTTGATCCTCCGGTTGTTGAGTACGGAGTCCAGTTCCTTGACGGCCGCCTCCGCCATGCCGACCATCATCTCGGCTTCTCCGAGCATCTCCTCGCGCTCGGCAGCTGAGAGTTCCGGGCCACGCTCCAGCTTCTCGCGGTGCTCTTCCAGGTTGTCGATAAAGTCCCTGATGCCCAATCTAACTCCCTCTAGCTCTCTCGGGCGAGATTATACCGGCTCGAATAGTCGAGGCGCGGGGCGTGACTCAGAGACGCGACTCTTCGAGGATCTTACAAGACACTTCCTCTGAGCCGAGGCTCCTGGCGCGTTCCTCGGCGAGCCTCCGCGTCTTGCTTCTCAGGTGTGCCGGGATCCTCTCCAGGTCCTCCAGTGCCTCTCCGGCCCATGGCAGCCTCCGCTCTTGCCGCTTCCATCTTTCTCCTACCCGTCTGAGAGCGCCGTCCAGGAAATCGGCCAGCGAGGCGGAACCCGCGTATCCCATCAACGGCTGCTCCACGAACCGGGGCCGGACTATCGGAGGACAGAGCGGTAGGAACGGCACGCCGAGAGAGTCCGCGACCTCTTCCTCCAGGTAGGTCCCGATAATGATGTCCGGGTTCGAGTTTTCGAGACGCGCGGCGACCTCATCCGGGTCGTCGGCGATAAAAGCCTCGTCGGTGAAGGTGTGGGCGTGGAAGAGAAAATCCTGCTCCAGGTGCTTCAGGTAGGTGCCGCAAGGTCCTACTTCCAGGCCAACTTCCTTGGCGATCGTGTACCCGAGGCCGACGGCGTAGGTGAAGTCGCCGAAGATGGCGACCCGACGCCCCCGGATGGCCTCCGGGGAGGCGAGCCGGGCGTACCACGGTAGCTCTGCCTTCCGGGAAAGCTCCGACCATACCACCCGCTGTACTTCTTCGGCGGAGATCTCACACAGCTCCCCGACCGCCCTGAGAGCAGCTCCCGTGCCCGCCGAGCCGATCATGGGCGTCGTGACCCGAGGCGTACCGAACTCTCCCTGGAGGTACAGGGTCGCCGCATCTCCCACCTCCCGGTAGAGCAGGATGTTCGCCCAGGCACGGGGGAGACGTGAGAAGTCTTCGACGCTCGCTCCTAGCGGAAGCCGGGCGTTGACGCCCACCCCTATAAGGGATAGCAAGCGCTCGGCTTCTTCCATCTCCGCCTCCGCTCCTGGGCTGAAAACAGGCGGCCCGAACAGGTTGACCGTGGGCCTCGGGCTCTTCTCGCCCGCCGCGGCGTGTGCCCGAACGAGCGACTCGAGCGCCAGATCCGCCGCTTCGTGCTCGCCCATGCCTGCTTCTTCCCACCCGCACGTCACGAGTTTTACTTCCTGGGCGGTCCTGGGGCTTCTAGGGAGCGTGACATCCGGGACTTTTTCGCCGGAGAGGAGTGCGGCGTCCGAGCGGACAAACAAGACAGCCGCCGTATCCGGGTGGCGCCGGATCACCTCTTCCAGGTCGCGTCCCGGATTCCTGGGAACCCGCGAGCCTTCCGATGCTTTTACCATGGGACTCAGGGAGACCCGGGCAGGTTCCCCGGTGCGGACCAGGGCTCCGAAGAGCGCCGGGAAATACCCCTCTCCGGGAAGGCCTCGCAGCACGGCGTGTACATCTTTCGTACCGGTGGCGACCCTCAATGAGCCGTGGCTTCCAGGTCCTTCATAGATGCCGCGTAGGAGCCTCACGGTAACCTCATAGCCTGACGGAGTCCAGGGCCTCTGCCCTCTCGAAGGTGCTGATAAAGAGTTCGAGTATGCGCCGGGCTCCCTCGTAGCCGTGGATGCCCGCTCCCAGGAAATCCAGCGAGGAGCGGCACAGGTGGCCCCGCGCGACCAGAGGAGTGTAGAGGCCAGGGCTCGCGACTACTATGTCGGGACGGGTTGCGGCTATCCGTCCCATCTGCCCCTTTGGATCCGGCGACTCGACCACGTCCACGTGGGCGCTTAAGGTCCTTATCTCGGCCTTCAGCAGCTTGCGCTCCAGTCGCGGCGCCCCGACTTCCAGCACCACCGCTCCGGCGTCGATCAGGAAACGGGCGAGCGGTATCTCGAGCCCGGTGTCACCGGCGAGGAAGATCCTCTTTCCCCGGATGCGATTCCTGAGCGGCCCGAGGTCCTCCCACGCGGAGCGCACCCGGAGCAGCTCGCTGGCTTCCTGTCCGGCCTCCGCCGATACGTCCTGGATGAATCGGGCCGTCCCGTCCACGCCTATCGGCATGAGGGTCTCGACCACTTTCGCCCCACGCTTCTCCGCCGCGCGCGCCGCCGATGCCAGATACGGGTCGGCTACCGCGACCACCGTTCCCTCGCCCAGGGCGGGGAGCTCTTTCGTTCCCGCGCCGGGCACGCTTCCGGCTACCTCTACCCCCGCTTTCGTAAGCGCCTCGGATAGCCCGGCTCTCGTCCCTGAACCCGCCGCGCCGAGGAGCACTACGGGACGACGCCTTCTGGTACGGTCCTGGACTTCGCTCCTGCCGCGTTCCAGGAGACCGCCGAGACGTCCCCTACGCTTGGCCGGAGGAGGAGAGTCGGGGTCAATCACGACCGGGCTGCCCCGGCTGTGTGGGCAGAGGTCGAGAATCGTTGCCAGGGCCCGGTCTTCGAGGTCGGTGGAGAGCGCGGCGGAAGCGCCGGGGTCGGGTGTCACGGCCCGCACCGGCAGGTCGAGACGACGGGTTGCGATCTTCGCCTCGAAAGCTGGGTCCACCCCGATCAAGGCGGCGGAGCTTCCGGCGATTAGCAGTACGGAATCTATGCCTCCGAAGCCGGCGGACGCCTCGATCAGTCGTTCCGCAATGTTGCCCTGAGTCGGGGTTTCGCCGGGTTCCAGGACTATGGTGACCACCCGAGAACCGTGCGCGCCACGAGGCCTAGGTAGACTCGTTGAGAAGGAGTCGGGCACGAAGTGGGCCAGGAAGGCCTCCGTGCGGGTCCCGACGAGCGCTATCAGGGTACGCGGCAACCTCTCCGCCAGGCTGTTGAGGCCACAGAGCGGAGGGAGAACGTCCGATACCCCTGACTCGTTTAGAACCGCCAAAAACACTCCCGAATACTCCATGGAGCACGGATCCCAAACCGTGCCGGAGCCTACGCCTACACAAGGACCTCTAGTTTAAAGCTCCTAGTGTATCCAGCGCCAGTGTCGTCATGTTATCCACGGCGGCTTTGAGCTCCTCGTCGCTGATACGGATGACCTCCGTGCCTATGGTGTCTGAGACCGTCAGCAACGCCCCAGCCCGGATGCCGTTCATCGCCGCGATCGTGAAGATGGCTGCAGCTTCCATCTCTACCGCGAGTACACCGAGCGAACTCCATAACTTCTGCGGGTCTTCCTCCGGATCGTAGAACAGGTCTGAACTTACTATAGGGCCCATGAACGTACGCCTCCCGGCGCTCTCGGCAGCGTGATGGGCGGCGTGGACGAGGTCGAAGTGGGCCGCCGGGGCGTAGGGAACGCCTTGGGTGATCGAGGACACCGTCCCATCCTGGGCGGTCGCGGCGGTCGCGACGATCAAATCTCCCAGCGCCAAGTCCGTACTATACCCGCCGCACGTACCGATCCGGAGGAGGTTCTTCGCCCCGAGCTGTATCAACTCCTCGACCACTATGGAAGCGCTCGGGCAGCCCATCCCCGTGGTCTGCACGGAGACCGGGTTCCCCTCGTAGGTGCCGGTGTAACCGAGCATCCCACGCTCCTCGGTTACCAGCTTCGCGTCCTCGAAGAAGTTCTCGGCTATATACTTCGCCCGGCGCGGGTCGCCCGGCAAAAGTATGCTATCGGCAAAATCACCCGGCTCGGCGCGTACGTGGACTGGGCTCAAGGGTTCCTCCCTTCGTTGGTAGCTAATCAGCTTGTCAGCCGGTCAGCTAGTCAGCAAATGAAAATCTGACCGGCTGAAGTGCTGAAATGCTGACGAGCTTTTACTTACAGGCTCTCAAGGATAACAGGGGGAGTCTCTACCGGCTCATCGGAGAGTTCCAGGGCCTCGATTATCAACGACTCCGCCTTCTCCACGTTTTGATCGCCGTACAGCATCGCCACAGGCTGACCTTTTTCTATCTGGTCCCCGGCTTTGACCAGTATCTCCACGCCTGCTCCCGGGTCTATCGCGTCGCCCTTCTTCTCCCGACCGGCGCCCAGGGAGAGCGCCGCACGGCCGACTCCGGATGCCCCGAAAAGGGCCACGTAGCCGCCGCGAGGCGCGGCCACCTCCCTCACCTCACCGGAAACTGTTAGTCGCTCCAACTTGCCGGAGTTGCCGCCCTGTGCCCGGACGAACTCCTGGAACTTCTCGTAGGCCGTCCCGGAAGATATCGCTTTACTTACTGCGGCGTCCGCGTCCTCTACTCCCTTGAGGTCCAGTAGCCGGGTCGCCACTAGACGGGCCATCCGGGAGAGGTCTGCGGGCACCTCTTCGCCGGCCAGGAAACGGACGCTCTCACGGACCTCAAGGGCGTTGCCGATGGCAGCACCGAGGGGATTGTCCATGTCGGAGATCAAAGCTGTCGCCCGGATGCCCAGGTCTCCGCTGAGACGTATCAGGAGCCTTGCCAGTTCTCGGGCTTCGTCGGTACTTTTCATGAACGCGCCGGAGCCTTGTTTGACGTCGTAGATCAGGTGTCCCGCGCCGGTCGCGGCCTTTTTTGAGACTATGGAAGAGCCGATGAGAGGGAGCGAGTCGACCGTGCCCGTGGTGTCTCGCAGCGCATAGATGGCTTTGTCGGCGGGCGCCAACTCCCCGGTCTCGACGATGGCCAGCCCGATCTCCTCGACCTGCCGCCTGAATTGCTCCTCGGAGAGGTCGCACGAGAAGCCGGGGATGGACTCCAGCTTGTCTATGGTACCACCGGTCTGGCCGAGGCCCCGTCCAGAGAGCTTGGCGACCGGCGCGCCACAGGCGGCCGCGATCGGCAGCGCCACGAGGCTCACCTTGTCCCCGACCCCGCCAGTGGAATGCTTGTCCACGCACTCCGGGAACGAGTAAGTGTCGCCGGACTCCGCCATCGCCCGCGTCAAGGCCAGAGTCTCCTCGTACTCCATCCCCCGGACGAAGATCGCCATCAGGAGCGAGGCCATCTGGTAGTCGGGCACTTCGCCGGAGGTGTAGTCCTCCACCACCTCCCGGATAATCTCCTCCGGAAGCGCGCCGCCGCGTTTCTTGAGTTCTATGGCATCCAGCACCGCGCTCAACGCGAGAAGTCCTCCCCTGGCAGACCGTCTTTTTCGACCCCGAGCCAGGCCGCCACCGTCGCCCCCACGTCTGAAAACCCTTCACGGGCGCCGAGGTCTCGCGGCTCTGCGCCCCCGACTACGAGGAGAGGAACGCGCTCGCGGGTGTGGTCCGTGCCCTTGAAGGTCGGGTCGTTGCCGTGGTCGGCGGTGATGATGAGCAGGTCTTCGTCCGTCAGCGCGTCGAGCAGCTCCGGCAGCCGCCCGTCGAAACGCTCGATGTTCCGGGCCATGCCCTCCGGGTCGCGACGGTGACCGTACTTGGCGTCGAAGTCGACGAGGTTGGCGAAGATGAGGCCGCTCTCCACGCTGCCGAGGGCTTCCAGCACGGCGTCTACTTTGGCGCTGTCGCCGGGTGGAGCGGGAAGATGTTCGGTGATGCCTTTGCCGTCGAAGATGTCACGAACCTTGCCGACGGCGACGACTTCGTGGCCGGCCTTCTTTATTTTGTCCAGGTAAGTTTCCTCGAACGGCTCTATGCCGTAGTCGTGGCGGTTCTCGTTTTCGCGTTCGTAGGAGCCGGGCTCGCCGTGGAAAGGACGGGCGATGACCCGCTCGACCATTATTTCGCCTTCCTGGATGAGCATAGCGTGTGCTTTTTCGCAGGCTTCGTATAGCTCCTGGAGCGAAATGACGCCGGTGTGGGCTGCGAGTTGGAAGACGGAGTCAGCGGAAGTGTAGAGGATCCAGGAGCCGGTTTTCTGCTGGTCCGGCCCTAATTCTTCGATGATCTCCGTCCCCGAAGCAGGCCGGTTGCCGATGACCTCCCGCTCTGTCTCGTCCTCGAAGCGCATGAGGATCTCTGGCGGGAACCCATCTGGATAGGTCGGCAACGAGTCTTCCAGAACGAGCCCCATCATCTCCCAGTGCCCGGCTAGCGTGGCTTTTGCAGCCGAGCGCTCGACCATGAGTCCCCAGGAGGCGTGGGGCTCCTCAGCGGGAGATACGCCTTCCAGCTGTAGGATGTTGCCGAGACCCAGGGAACGGAGGTTTGGCGCGTCGAGACCGCCGACTCTCTCTGCCGTGTGGGCCAGGGTGTTTGCGCCTTCGTCACCGAAATCAGCGGCGTCAGGGGCGTCTCCGGCCCCGAGCCCGTCCAGAACAATAACAACCGCCCTGCGTCCCATCCGGCTCCTCTCATCACGTTGCCTCCGGCCAGCATCTCAAATATCTTAGCGTCTGGGACCGTCGGACGCCGGGTTGCGGGGATAGAATACCTGGATGGCACGAGAGCGAGACGCCGGCTCCGAACCGCAGATACGCCAAGCTACCGCCGAAGATGCCGAAGGTATTTATGGGCTGACCGAGGAGTTGGCCCTCGCCGTCGCCGACACCCATCCGGAGCCGGAGGCGGTCCGGGAGCGGCTCGCGGAGCTTCTGGAGGAGCCGAGGGCACGGGTGGTGGTGGTCGAGGGTGAGAGCGGCCTCGTGGGAGCGGCGAGCCTCTGGATCAAGCCGGACCTCGCCCACGGGGATACCGTCATAGAGGTGCCGATGCTCGTCGTTACTGAGAGCTCCCGCTATAAAGGAGTAGGCAAACGGCTGATAGCCGAGGTCCGAAAGATAGCCGCCGAGAACGGGGCGACCCTTATCGAGCTGGTCGCAACCCGCGAGAACCGGACCGCGCAGGCGTTCTACCGCTCTCTGGGTTTTGTGGACGCGGACCTGGTGTCCCTGGAGTTTCTGGGAGATATGAAACCCCTTCCGGATAACAAAGGATGAGGTCAAAAGGGGGCCTTCTAGAACACAGCTACTATGCTTAGATTCGGTGCAATCGGGCTTCTTTGCATCAAAAGATTCTCTTGAGGCAATGATGGGAAAATAATGTTGTACCAAAAGCCCAAGGAAGGAGGGGCCAAAGATTGACCTCTTCATGGCTGCGCAGTGTCGCGGGTTGGCACTGCTTAGGTATGTGTTCGGGCGTTACCCTTGGTCACGTTGGCGCGTAAACGTCAAGGAGACACCTGTCACACTATTTCTTCTTGCAGGACTTGGGCATCCGCCGGACGTGCGGTTTAATCCACTTACCTCCGTTGGTGTGCCCCCGGACTCTATGGTACTTACGGGGTTTAGCCACATCGATCGCCTCCTTTCTATTCATGGATTTACGCAGCCATGAGCTTATAGAGGTTAGTTGCACGGGATTGGCTCCGTTGCAAGACAGTGCATCGCGTGACAGATACAGAGACGTTGTGCGCTAGGACCTTGCACGAAGCCTCATTCGTCTGCTCGTTATCGCTCTTGGTAAGCAGGGGATCGCCGAACTTGAGCTTGATTATCGAGAAAACTCTCTCGACGCTCGACCGCTTGCGGTAGTGTTT
>JBBPZT010000012.1:0-6267 GCA_038198625.1 Rubrobacterales bacterium | reverse complement strand
GACCAGAACCGGGATGTAGGCGCGGTGGTTACAGTTGCCACCCTTGACGATCAGGTTCCGCTGCTGGACCATCCCGATCTGGAATGTCTGCGCGAGCGGTGGGTAGACCCAGATCACACCGATTGACCCACCCTTCGCCGCCTGAACCCAGAGGCAAAGGAATAAGCCGGGCTCTGTTTTGGAAGCCCGGCCTATTGTTGCAACTTCGGGTCGCTTATCGTCTACGTTAGGCGCTGCGGGCCTGGTCCTTGTGCTTGCCCTCAGCGAACTCCTCGATGATCTTGTCGCAGAAGGCTGGCAGATCGTCAGGGTTGCGGCTACTCACGAGGCCCTGGTCGGTAACGACTTCCTCATCGACCCACGTAGCGCCCGCGTTGCGGATATCGGTCTGCAGGCTCGGCCAGGAGGTAATGGTGCGTCCCCTTAGAACGTCGGCCTCGACCAGCGTCCACGGACCATGGCAGATCACGCCGACCGGCTTCTCCTGCTCGAAGAACTCTCGCGCGAACCGGACCGCGTCTTCGTCAGTCCTCAAGTTGTCCGGGTTCGCGACGCCGCCCGGCAGCACCAGGCCATCGTAGTCGGAGGCGCTGACCTCGGAGGCCACCTTATCGACCGGAAAGGTATCTCCCTTATCGAGGTGGTTGAAAGCCTGTACCTCTCCAGAACCGGTTGAGACCAACTCCGGGGTGCCACCCGCGTTCTCTACCGCCTTCCACGGCTCGGTCAACTCCACCTGCTCTATGCCCTCCATCGCAACCAGAAAAGCTATCTTCTTGCCCTGGATCTCGTTCGTCATTCGAACGCTCCTTCTTTTATTGGTAAACCGTTTCTTGATATTGAGCTTACCCGGAAAGGTTGCTATTGAAACAGGTTACCGGTCTTCCAGCGGAGTGAGATCCGAGTTCTGAAGAACCCTTTCCAACCGAGCTTCGACGCTGAGTCCACACGTAGGGCCGTTGCCTTGCGAAAGACACCGGAGGATGCAGTCTAGTGCGAGATCTCCGCCCCGGCGGCCGGCAGGAACTCGTAGAATACCGGTTCCTCGAAGCCGCTCTCGGAGAAAGCCCGCAGCGTAGCCTCTGAAAGTCCTTTCACGTCTCCGGCGTTCACGAGGGCGATGGCGCAGCCACCGAACCCGGCGCCGGTCAGCCGGGCTCCGGGGGCTCCGTTCTGCTCCGCACAATCGACGAAAGCGTCCAGTTCCGGCGTGGAGACTTCGTAGTCGTCGCGCAGGGAGGCGTGCGAGGCGTACATCAGGCGCCCGAACGTCTCGAAGTCCTCCGCCCGGAGCACCTCGGCGGCTTCCAGGGTGCAGGCGTTCTCGGAAATGACGTGCCGGGCGCGTTTGAGTTGTTCGCCAGAGAGGCGTTCCAGGTCCTCTTCGGTTGCGTCGCGCAACTCCTCGACACCCAGCGCGCGGGCCGCTTTCTCGCAGGTCTCGCGGCGGTCGTTGTAGCCCGTCTCGGCCAGGCCACGCTCGACTCGCGTGTCACAAACTAGTAGAGAGAGCCTGGCCTCCTCCAGGTCGAGCGGGACACTCTCGGCATCGAGAGAGCGACAGTCCACGAGCAGAGCCGCGCCGGCTTCGCAGAGAAGGGAGGCGTACTGGTCCATGATCCCGCTGTTGACTCCCACGTACTCGTTCTCGGCCCGCCGGCACGTCACAGCCAGGTCCCGCCGGTTCATCCCGAACCCGAACAGCTCGTCTAAAGCGAGGGCCGTCGCCGCCTCGATCGCCGCCGAGGACGAGAGTCCGGAGCCTAAGGGTACGTCCCCGGCGAACGCAGCCCGGAAGCTTCCGACCTCGCTACCACCCTCTCCGAGCGACCAGACGACGCCGCGTGGATAGTCTGCCCAGGAGGAATCTTTCTCCCCGAGCGGACGCGTCTCGTCGAAGTCGGCGGAGTATAGTTCGTTACCGCCTCTCCCCAACGCTATGGCGATCCTGCGGTCCACGGCGCACGGCAGGACAAAGCCGCCGTTGTAATCGGTGTGCTCCCCGATCAGGTTGACCCTGCCCGGCGCGCTCGCGACCAACTCCGGCTCCTCCCCGAACCTCTCGCGATAGGCGTTCGCGGCTCTTTCTTCGATCTCCCGCAAGTTCTCTCCCTCCGCTCAGGCGTATCCTTCGGGATGGCGCCTCATCCACTCCCAGGCGTCGGAGATCATGACGGATATCTCCGGCTTTTCGGGCTTCCATCCCAACTCTTCCCGGATCCTCTCGCTTGAGGCTACGAGCACCGGCGGGTCCCCGGCCCGACGAGGCGCCTCGACCGCCCTTATCTCCCTGCCCGTAACTTCCCGTGCCGCCTCTACGACCTGACGGACGGAGAAGCCGGTGCCGTTTCCGAGGTTGTAGACGGCGTGCTCTCCCGGCTCCGCCGCCTCCAGCGCGAGCAGGTGCGCCCGCCCGAGGTCCTCGACATGGATGTAGTCGCGGACGGCCGTCCCGTCCTCGGTGTCGTAGTCGGTGCCGAAGACCTGGACTTCCTCCCGCTCCCCGGAAGCCGCTTCGAGGACTATAGGGATGAGGTGTGTCTCGGGGTCGTGGTCCTCACCGAACTCTCCCCGCGCCCCTGCTGAAGCCCCGGCGACGTTGAAGTAGCGGAGGCTCGTCGCCGCCAGACCACGGGCCCCGGCGACGGCGGAGATGAGATGGTCCACGGCAAGTTTCGAGGCGCCGTAGGGGTTGGTCGGCCGCGTTGGCGCGCTCTCCCGGATCGGGACCTCCTCCGGCTCTCCGTAAACGGCGGCCGTGGAGGAAAAAACGAGCCGCCCGACAGACGCCTCGCGCATCGCTTCGAGGAGATTCAAGGTGCCGCAGACGTTGTTCCTGTAATAACGCTCGGGCTCCTCGACGGACTCCCCGACCAGCGAGAGCGCCGCGAAGTGCATAACCCCGTCGAAGCCCTCCGCCAGCACTTCTCCACAGCGCTCCGAGTCCAGCAGGCTTCCCTCCACGAAGCGCGCGCCCCTGGGGACAGCGGCTTTGTGACCCTTCGACAGGTCGTCCAAGACCACCGTCTCGTGGCCCGCCGCAACGAGTTGTGAGGCGACGACGCTACCTATGTATCCCGCCCCGCCGGTCACGAGCACCTTCATCAGATCGAGTCCTCGATCTTCTCCCGCAGCTCTTCGGCGGAGGCTTCCGGCAGCACGTCCATCACGTACACCCCAGCTCCCGTCTCGCTGCCCGCCAGGTACTTGAGCTTCTCGGCAGTCCTGTTCGGCGGATAGAACTCTATGTGGAAGTGGGCGACTCCCTCGTAGTCCCCCCCATCGGTCGGAGCCTGGTGCATGACCATCATGTACGGCAGCGAGAACCCGAACAGGGCGTCGTAGCCCATCAGCAGCCGCTTCAGGACGCGCGCCAGGTCCCACCGTTCCTCGGGACTCAAGTCCTGTATCGAGGGGGCGCACCTCCTGGAGTAGAGGTGTACTTCGTAAGGGAAGTGAGCGTAGAACGGGATAAACGCGGTGAAGTGTTCGCCCTTCGCGATGACGCGGCGTCCGTCCTCGTGTTCCTGGGAAATGATGTCACAGTGGAGGCATCTACCCCGCTTCCTGTGGTACTCATGGGCGGCTTCGAGTTCTTTCTTCGGGCGTGGCGGGATGAAGGGGTAGGCGTAGATCTGGCCGTGCGGGTGGTTCAGCGTCACCCCGATCGCCTCGCCCTTGTTCTCGAATATGAAGACGTAGTCGACGAACTCCCGGGAGCCAAGCTCCCCGTAGCGATCCGCCCACACCTCGATCAAACCGCGAATGCGCTCTTCTCCAAGAGAGGCCAACGTGGCGTCATGGTCATCCGTATAAAGGACTACCTCGCACACCCCGCGCCCCGGAGCGACCGGCGTGAGGAGAGTACCCTCTCCGTCCTGGAGCGCGGCGTCCGGAGTGAAGGAGGGGAAACGGTTCTCGAAGACGACTATCTCGTAAGACTCCCTCGGCACCTCCGTCGGGAAGCCGCCCGGCTTGGTCGGGCACAGCGGACAATACTCGGCGGGAGGCAGGAAGGTCCTGTCCTGGCGATGTGTCGCGTAGGCAACCCACTCCCTCAACGTCGGGTCCCACCTGATCTGGTTCAATCCTCTCCTCTCTCCTCCGGGTCACGGGGGATGTCTCCGGGAGACCCTGGTCCTTCACCTCCCTCATCCTCCTCGAAAGTGTAGAAGATGATGTAGCGGCCGTCTTCCTTGGCCTGTCGCTCTTTCTTCATCTCAGGCGTCGCCTCCCGTATTACTCTCCCGCACACCACTCCACACCGCAGTACACTCGACCAAGTTAAACATAGCTACGCACATGGAGCAACTTTAGCGTACAAGCGTATTGTTGTTTTACTTAGATTTAATCTGGTTCCGGGAACGTCAATGACCGTAACTCTTCTTGTTCGTTATGTCTCGGACCGCTGCGAGGTTCACCTTGGGCTTGCGGTCGTAGGTGAGGAGACCGTTTATCTCCTGCTCCACGTCGGTTAGCTGCGTGTAGCAGAAGCCCTGGACAGGGTTGCTCCGCAAGAGAGATGTAATGAGGGCTTCGTAGCGTTCGAGGAACT
The DNA here is from genome assembly GCA_038198625.1 of Rubrobacterales bacterium. GTDB lineage: Bacteria > Actinomycetota > Rubrobacteria > Rubrobacterales > Rubrobacteraceae > JBBPZK01. The sequence goes on along the minus strand of JBBPZT010000012.1, from coordinate 1,712 downwards.
CATCCGGGTCCGTAACAGTACTGTAGCCCCAACCTCCGGCTCCGTCCGCTCCGTGCTCCGCGAAGGCTATGCCGCCGAACTCGGTTATGAGGATCGGCTCTCCCTGGTAGCGGTACCCTGGGACGTAGACCGGGCGTTTCGCTGGCTCAGCGGCGAGGCTCGATTCCAGGGTGGCGTAGCTCTGGGTCAGGGTTTCGGCGTCCCTGTAGTCGTGGATGGTGCAGAGGTCGGTCTTCGCATGCTCCCAACCGTCGTTGGAGACCACGAGCCTTGAAGTATCGAGAGAGCGAGTGAGATGGTACATGGCGAGCAGGTGCTCCCGCTGACGAGCATCCGTGGCGAGGTCCGGCACGCCCCAGCTCTCGTTTACCGGTACCCAGGCCACGATGGAGGGATGATTGTAGTCACGCAGGACAGTCTCCTGCCACTCGGCCGTGATCCGGCGGACGTAGTCCGGCGAGTAGCGGTAAGCATTCGCCATCTCGCCCCACACCAGAAGCCCTAGAGTATCAGCCCAGTAGAGCCAGCGCGGGTCCTCTACTTTCTGGTGTTTGCGCGTACCGTTGAAGCCCATCTCTTTGGTAAGCTCCACGTCCCGCCGGAGATCCTCGTCGGTCGGGGCGGTCAGGATGCCGTTCGGAAAGTAGCCTTGGTCCAGGACAAGCCGTTGGTAGTAGGGACGGTTGTTCAGGTAGACCTTGCCGGCTCGCGTTTCGATCTTACGGAGCCCGAAGTAGCTCTCCACCTTGTCGAGAACCTCACCCCCGGCATCCAGAAGCTCCAACTTGAGATCGTAGAGGTTCGGCTCCTCCGGACTCCAGAGTGCTGGCCTGGGCCACTCGGAGAGATGCGATGACCCGGGCGCCCCACCACGCCACAAGAGCGGCAGACGGCGCTCCAGCAGCGGAGACCCCAGCGAGATGCGGTCTTCGAGTACCCGCGCGCCATCCAACTCTACTACCAAGCGGAGGAACATCCCCGGCTCGTAAGCCTCGACGGAAACCTCCACGTCCACGCTGGTAGAGTCTAAGTCAGGGCTCAGGCGTAAAGCTTCGATGCGTCTGCGGTTGACAGGCTCGAGCCACACCGTCTGCCAGATCCCGGTAGTCCTGGTGTAGAAGATCCCCTCCGACTCCTCTCTCCAGTACTGCTTGCCCCTCGGAACCGTCACGTCTCTCGAAGGGTCCTCGGCTCGCACCACGACCACGTTCTCTCCGCCGCGTAGAACTCGCGTGATGTCCGCCGCGAAAGGTGTATGCCCACCCTCGTGGCGGGCGACTTGCGCCCCGTTCACCCATACGGTGGCGCGGTAGTCAACGGCGCCGAAATGGAGGAGAAGCCGCTCCTCGTCAGCAACGGAATACTCGAAGGTTCGGGCGTACCAGACCACGTCGTGAAACTCCGTCTCTACAATGCCGGAAAGCTTCGACTGGTAGCAGAAAGGGACGGTGATGCTCCGGTTGAAGGGCGGGCCGCCGTCCAGGTCTCCAGGTACGGTCCCATACCAGCCCTCGGCGAGACCTTCGTCACTGTCGTCGAAGGCGAAGCTCCACTCGCCGTTGAGGTTGGTCCAGTCACTGCGGCGGAACTGTGGACGAGGGTATTCGGGGCGGGGTATGTCGGTCAAATTGCGGCCTCTCTTTCTATCGTTGTCCCGAACTATCCGACCCGCGCGCGCAGTACCGTGACCGAGCATGCCGGGAACGCATGCT
>JBBPZT010000011.1:0-13783 GCA_038198625.1 Rubrobacterales bacterium | reverse complement strand
CTTACGGTAGCCGCGCTCCACGGGGATGTCTTCGGGACACTCGTCTTTGGGCACGTCTCGGGTGGCGTGTCTTATGCGCCAGAGTATCTCTTCTTTGGCGGTCGCCACTAGCTCTCCTCCCGGTTCGACTTCCACCACTGGCGGAAGCTCTGCTCCGGGACAGGTTTCAGGTCCCGCACGGAGGTCCAGCCGGCGAGTCTGCCGGGGAGGCGGTGGATCGCGCCGCTACGCGCCAGCGGCCACTGGCCGATCCAGGCCAGTTTCTGGGACGCCTCGTAGAGCCGGACGTCCGAGAAAGTCTTCGCCATCGCCTGCATCGCGACGTTCTCGGGGTCTAGCTTGGGGCGGAGGCCGTCGCCGTCTTGCTTGTGACGGACTACCTTCCCTCGCAAGTGAATGAGGACTTCCGGGATGTTGATCTTGACCGGACACACCTCGTAACACGCGCCGCACAGACTGGACGCGTACGGCAGCGAATCGGGCCCCGGTTTCCCGATCCCGACGAGCTGCGGCGTCAAGATGGCGCCTATAGGGCCGGGATATACCGAGTTGTAAGCGTGGCCGCCGGTACGCTCGTAGACGGGACAGACGTTCAAACACGCCGAGCACCGGATGCAGTTCAGGCTCTGCCGGCCGACCTCGTCTGCGAGGACGTCCGTGCGGCCGTTGTCGAGCAGCACGAGGTGGAACTCTTGCGGGCCGTCGTGGATGCCGCCGTCCTCACCCGAGACGCCGGTCCAGAACGAGGTGTAGGGGTTCATCCGCTCGGCGGTCGAGGAGCGGGGGAGGAGCTGCATGAAGACCTCGAAGTCCTGCCAGGCCGGGATGATCTTCTCCACTCCCATCAGCGTCACGAGCACCGGCGGGACCGTCGTGCACATCCTGCCGTTTCCTTCCGATTCGACGACGCACACCGTCCCCGTCTCAGCCACGGCGAAGTTTGCGCCGGAGATGCCGACCTTCGCCTTCAGGAACTTCTCGCGCAGGTGCCGCCGCGCCGCTTCCGTGAGGGCGGCCGGGTCGTCGGGGAGATCGTCCACGTCCAGCTCTCGCAGGAATATTTCCCGGATCTCAGCCCGGTTCTTGTGTATCGCCGGTACGAGAATATGAGACGAGGTCTCCCCGGCGAGCTGGATGATCAGCTCCGCAAGGTCCGTCTCTATCGCCTGGATACCTTCGCTTTCGAGGTACTCGTTGAGCTTGGTCTCGTCGGTTGCTATTGACTTGACCTTGACGACTTCACGGGCGTCGTGGCTCTTGGCTATGCCGGCGATGATCCGGTTTGCCTCTTCCGCGTCGCGCGCCCAGTGGACCTGCCCGCCGGCCTTCGTCACCGACTCCTCCAGTTGCAGCAGGTACTCGTCGAGGTGACGCATAACGCGCGTTTTCAAAGCGCGTCCGGCCTCTCGGAGTTTCTCCCAGTCGGGCATCTCCTCGACCGCGACCTTGCGTTTCTCCCGGATGGTCCGCGTCGCCTTGCCCAGGTTGCGCCTGAGCTGCGCGTCGGCGAGGCTTGCTTTCGCGGACTCCTCGAAGGTCGGGGTCTTGCCGGCTCCACCCGAGAAAGCGTCCGGGGCTTTTATAGTCATCTGCCATCCTCCGTAGCTTCGCTGGCGAGAATCTCGGCGAGGTGGACGGTCTCGACACCCGTGCGTCCGCGCGTGAGGCCGCCGCCGATGTGCATCAGGCACGAGTTGTCCCCGGCGGTCACGACCTCGGCGTCGGTATCGAGAGCGTGCCGGATCTTATCCGATAGCATCGCCGCCGAGGTGTCGGCGTTCTTGATGGCGAAGGTGCCGCCGAAGCCGCAACACTCTTCGGCCTCCGGAAGCTCGATGAGATCCATCCCCCGCACGGCCCTCAAGAGCTCCAGCGGCGCGTCTCCGACCCCGATCATGCGCAGCGAGTGACACGTCGGATGATAAGTAACCCGGTGCGGATAGTACGCCCCCACGTCCGTCACCCCGAGCTTCTTGACCAGAAACTCCGATAGCTCGAACACCCTGGGAGCTAGTTCCTCTACCTCTCCGGCGAGCATGTCGTCTCCAGCGAGCTTCGCCGCCATCGGGTACAGTTCCCGGACCATCCCGACGCAGGAGCCGGAGGGGGCGACGACTGCCTCGTACTCCTTGAAGACCCGGACGAAGCGCCTGACCAGCGGAAGCGCCTCGCGCTGGTAGCCGGTGTTGAAGTGCATCTGGCCGCAGCAAGTCTGCTCGGCCGGGAAGTCTACTTCGTGACCGAGCCTCTCCAGCAGCCGAACGGTGGCGACGCCGGTCTGTGGGAAGAGCGTGTCGTTGAAGCACGTGATGAACAGCCCTACGCGCACGGTCGGACCTCCTCGCCCGCGACGGGCCTCTCGTAACCCCTTCTATCCACCACTCGATGATAACCCACGCGGCCCCGTCGGGTGAAATCGTTCGGTCGGGTAGAGGGACGGCGGCTCCCCGGCCGACACCACAAAGCCTTTCGAGGGGAGCCTACCGCGCTCGTATCCGAGGTGGAGGGCGCCACAGACGGTGCTGAAGATCAAAGCTCCCCCATCGTACCGGAGCCCTCTTTCTTTGAAGTCGGTGAACTCGACGGTTATGGCGTCCAGCTTCGCGTAACGAACCTTGATGTCCCTGGCTATGAGCGCATACTTTCTCTCACTCTTCGCCCGTGTGTCGACGAGTAGATCCCCAACCCTGACGTGGTCCCCGCCGGCTGGCTTACGGTCCCGGCGGAGCACCAGGACTTTGTACTCCGGCACGTCCTTCGGCGCTGCGAAGTCCCCGACCCGTGACCCTTTACCGGAGCTACCTTGCACTCGGCACTCCAGACCCTGGCTCGTTGGGGGCATACTGCCCGGAGAGACGCGGATGGCCTGCGGCTTTGTCGGAGGCGCGGCTGCTTCCAGGGTCTTTGCCGGCGCCGGGGATTGCAGCGCTTGCTGTTCTTGTTTACCCTGGTTCTCGCCGCATCCCGCGATGAAAATGGCGGCGGCCAGTAGAAGCGTCGCCAGTCGTCGGGTCGCCGGCATGGTCCTATGCTCCCGGCGACGTTGGAGGGTCGTTACTTCGACGGGTCTGGAGCACAACCGCTCACACGCCCTCGGAGTCGACTACTATTATCCGGTCGAAGTCTTGCATCCGCTCTCGTTCCTTCTCGCTTTTCGTGTATCGTACCGCTACTTTCGAGGGAGTATGGAGTACACCCACGCTTGTGGGTGATGAGCCTCAAATATAGAATGCCGGCGGTGGGGGTGATCTCGCATGATACTTGGAATCGACCTCGGTACGTCGATGGTGAAGGCCGTGGCTTTCTCCAGCGCGGGGGAGGCGCTGGAGGTAGAGGGAAAGCGGGTAAAGCTTTATAGTCCCGAGCCGGACCGCTCGGAGCAAGACCTGGAGGAGACGCTTTCGGCCCTCGGGGACGTGGTGAAGGCCGTGGTCGCGCGCTCGGGCGAGAGGCCCGAGGCCGTCGGTCTCACCGGACAGGGCGACGGGCTCTGGCTCACGGACGAGGACGGACGCTCCGTCCGTCCGTGCATCACGTGGCTGGACGCACGGGCGAACGGCATCGTCGAGGAGTGGATGCGCTCCGGGGTATTCGAGGAGCACTTCCGCAAGAACGGCAACATCACCTTTCCCGGTGCTCCTTCCGCGCTCCTCGCATCCCTCTCACGGTCGGAGCCCGAGGCGCTCGAGCGCGCCGAGACCGCCGGATACTGCAAAGACGTAGTCTTCCGACGCCTTACCGGGGAGCGGGTCACCGACGTCTCAGAAGCCTCTGCGCCCTTTATGGACCTCGGGAGCCGCCGTTACGATCCGGAAATCCTCAAGCTCTTCGGGCTCGAAGACTACGAACGCTTGCTCGCCCCCATAGACGCGGTCCCCGGACGGATGTGTGCGTTGAGCGCCGAAGGGGCGGAGTTAACCGGTTTGCCGCCTGGAACGCCTGTTCACAACGGCTCGTTCGACCTGCCGGCGACGACCATGGGAGGAGGGGTTACGGAGATAGGTGAGGGGCTCGTTATCGTCGGTACCACGCTCGCCTGCGAGGTCCTCACGGACAGGGTGGATACCTCCGGGGAGCCCGGCGGGTTCACCTTTTGCGCCCCCGAGCCGGACCGGTGGATGCGGGCTATGCCCGCGATGGTCGGCACCGCCTCCCTCGACCTGACCCTCGGCCTCCTCCGCGCCAAGCACGAGGAGATCGAAGGCTTCCTGGCCGAGAGCCCGCCGGGGGCGCGGGGCGTGGGCGTCTTGCCGTTCTTCTCGGCCTCTGGAGAACGGGCGCCGTTCGTGGAGCCCGCCGCCCGCGGACAGCTACACGGTATGGACCTCAACACGACCCGCGCCGACGTGGTGCGGGCGGTCTGCGAGGGGGTTGGCTACGCGGCCCGGCACTGCCTCGACGCGGCTGGCCTCGGAGGTGGGATCACCATCTGCGGCGGCGGGATCGAGTCGGAGGCGTGGTGCAAAATCCTCGCCGACGTCCTTCAGCAGCCGCTTCGGATAGCACGCAGGCCCGAGGTGGGTGCGCGAGGCGCGGCCATGGCGGCGCTGCTCGCCTCCGGGAGAGACATCGACCACGAACAGTGGACGCGACCGGAAGGCTACGTGGAGCCCAGCACGGACCTGACCGGCCTCTACGACGAAGGGTTCGCGCGTTACCGGACCCGCGTCGAAGCCGCCCGCGAACTCTGGGGTAAGCTCCGCAAAGACGAAGTACAGGTTTGATCTCCAATGTGAAGCTCTTTTCGCCCGCCGACGGAGTTGCACGATATCTCTTGACCAAGCTTGCGGCAGGTGGGCGAATGTTTCTCGGAGTTGAAAGAGGTCCTGGGTCCGGAAGCGCTAAAGCAGGTGACGCTAAGTGAGGGGAACCTCGCTCCTGATCGCCGCTCTGACCCTCGCAGTTTTCGAGGCTCAACTCCACGCGGGCTAATCGGGCGGGTCGTCGAGCACCCTGGCCGGTTTCTGGAACATATGGCGCTGGGCGCTGGACCTCGCCGCCGTGACGGCCGCGCTGGACATCCTGTACTATCTGGTACCCGACGCGCGGGTGCCCTTCAAGTGGATCCACGCCCGGCGGGTTCGTCGCCACGTTTCTGATGTTCGGGCTGAGCGTAGGCTTGAGCTTATACGTGGCCAACCCGGGCAACTGCGGTCGCATTTACGGTCAACTGGGGGCGGTTATCGTGCTGATGATCTGACGCTACGTTACGGGGCTCACTGTGCTGATCGGTATAGAGGTAAACGCCGTGTTGGTTCTTATGATAGAGAAGAAGAGAAACGCGCAACTGGTCGAGGAGAGAGGCCCCAAAGGCTCCTGAAGGCCGAGCCCGCGACGTGCCCTACCCAGACGGACCTTCTATATCCTCCACGCACCGCTCACGCGCCACCGGAGTCGATGACCAGGTAGTAGCTGCACGCGCCCTCACCGGCATTCTCGAAACGGTGCCCCATGTCCGCCTCGAAGTAGATGGCATCTTCCTCTTCCAGGAGATATTCCTCACCCCCGAGGACCGCCCGGAGACTTCCCCGCTCGACGACGATGTACTCCTCCACTCCTTTTTTGTGGGGCGGAAACTCTCCGGATGTGGAGCCTTCGGGTACGACGTTGCGGATGAACTCCAGGCCCCGGTTGCCGAACGAAGGTGAGAGTAGCTGCCGCTCAAAGCCGGTCTCGGGATCCCTCATGACCATCCGCCGGGCTTTAGGGACGACAACTACCTCCCGCCGCTCTTCCACGCCGACCAGCTGCGAAAGCGAGATCCCGAACCCCTCGGAGATCCTGGCCGCCACCACCAACGTCGGGTTCTTCTCCCCGCGCTCTATCTTCGAGAGCATCGCCCGACTCACCCCACTCCTCTCAGCGAGCGCTTCCAGCGTCAGCCGCCGCTCCCGACGGAGACCCCGCACCCGCGTCCCGAGCCGCCCGGAAGAGACACCATCCACCATCGTGGAAGCTTTTCTTGAAGTATCGTTGTCCATCTGTGAGAATAAATTCTATCATGGTAGAAACAGCGGGATATCTGGTGGCGGTAGCACCTTTTGCGGTGGCTGGAATTGCTCTGTTGTTTTTGCGGTGGTCGGCCATGGCAGCTGGTGGGGCGTCATTGGTCACGGCGCTGACTGGGGCGTTTCTGTGGCCGGGGTTCAAGGTTGGAGGGGTTACAGGGGCGGTGTTGGCGGGCCTCGGGACCGGCGCGAACGTGTTGTACATATTGGCTGGTGGGTTGTTCTTGTTCAACGTTCTTTCGGCGGGGGGAGCGGTGGAGAGGGTTTCTGCTTTTTTGGGGGAGATAGAGCCAGAGCGCGATGGGTTGGCATTGCTCGTGGTGGTTGGGGTGGCGCCGTTTTTCGAGTCGGTGACCGGGTTTGGGGTGGCGGTGGTCATAAGCGCGCCCATTTTGTTGTCGGCCGGGTTTTCGCCGTTGCGGGCGGCGGCGCTGGCGAGTTGGGGGCAGGTCGCGGTCCCGTGGGGTGCTCTGGGTGTGGGAACTTTGATCGGGGCGGATCTGGCGGATGTTTCTTTCGGGCGGCTTTCGGACGCGAGCGCCTGGATGACCTTACCTCTGTTCCCCGTATACGGGCTGGCGGCCGTGGCCCTGGCTGGAGGGGTTACAGCGGTTAGAAACAGGTTCGCCGAAGTCCTGTTCGTGAGCCTCGCCGGTGGGGCGGGCGTGCTCTTGTGCAGCCTGTTTCTGGCGCCGGCGCTCTCCGGGGCGGTGGGTGGGCTCGCCTCGGTAGCCGCTTTCCTCGTGCCCAGGGCGGAGAGGCTCCGGGGCTTGCGGGTACCATACCGGGCGCTTGTCCCCTATGGCGTGCTGCTGATCCTGCTCGCGATCTCCAACGGCCCGAAGGCTGTACGGGAGGGACTCGCGTTTCTGGGACCGGTTCTCTCCGGTCCCGGCACCTGGCTGCTGGTCTCGGCGGCGTTCGTGGTTGTATTCTTTCGGCTCGAACCGGTGGACATGTCCGGGGCAGCGATGGATACGTTGCGGCAGTGGGCGCCGGTCTCGGCGGCGATAGTGGCTTTCATCCTGGCCGGCCAGGTGGTCGCCGCGTCCGGGGCGGCTGCGCTTCTCGCCGGTGGCGTGGCGGGCGCGCTCGGGAAGTTCTATCCGGCGGCGGCGCCCTTCGTCGGGGCGCTCGGCGGGGCTCTCACCGGGTCCAATGCCGGATCCAACGCTCTTTTCATGCCGCTACAGACGGAGGCGGCGGCTACCTCGGGACACCAGACGCTCCCGCTCGCCGCCCTCCAGAACGTCTCCGGAAGCCAGGCGACCATGCTGGCCCCCCAGCGGGTGGTCCTCGCGGCGACCGCGGCGGGGATTCCGGACAAGGAAGCGGAGGTGGTCCGGGCCGTCGCTACACCCGTGATCGTCTCGCTGGCGATACTCGTCCTGATCGGCGCCCTGCGCGTGTAGACTCACTGGATCTCTGGATCCCGCCGAGAGGAGAAAACATGAAGATCCCCGAGTTTAGCCTGGAACGGTACTTTGCCCGCCACGAGTTTCAGGTGCCGTAATTGTTAAGCTCCTCGGACATCGAAGGGTACCGGCTGGACGAGCTGTTGGACCTGGCAGATGAGGAGGGACGCCGACTCTGGGAAGAGCTCTCGCTCGGGTACACGGAGTCAACGGGGCATCCGTTGCTCCGGGCCGAGGTTTCGAGCCTCTACGAGGGTGTTGCCCCGGAGGAAGTACTCGTCTTCAGCGGGGCGGAGGAGGCGATCTTTACTTTCATGAACGTCGCCCTCGGGCCTGGAGACCACGCCGTGGTCACGTGGCCCGCCTACCAGGCGCTCTACGAGGTTGCCCGCGCCTCCGGGGCGGAGGTAACGTTGTTGCCGCTGGCTCACGAAGAGGGATGGGAGCTGGACGTGGAGCGGCTCCGGGCGGCGGTCAGGCCTACGACCAAAGTCATCGTGGTCAACTTCCCGCACAACCCGAGCGGATTTTTGCCCGCTGCGAAGGTCTTTGAGGAGGTGATCGAGATCGCCCGTGAGGCGGACGCCTACCTGTTCTCGGATGAAGTGTACCGGTTTCTCGAGCACGATCCATCGGACCGTCTGCCCGCGGCGGTGGACCGTTACGAGAAGGCCGTGAGCCTCGGGGTGATGTCCAAGGCGTTCGCGCTGGCGGGGCTGCGTATCGGTTGGATCTCCACTCACGACGAGCGGCTCCTCGGCGACCTGGCGCGTTTCAAGGACTACACCACCATCTGCAACAGCGCCCCGGGCGAGGTCCTCGCCATCATCGCGTTGCGTGCCCGTGAGGCTGTACTCTCGCGCAGCATGGAGATCATAACCACCAACCTGCCTCACGTGGATCGCTTCTTCGACGACTGGCGGGAAGTCTTCGAGTGGGTGCGGCCTCGTTCCGGGTGTATCGGCTTCCCGAAACTCTTGGCGGATTTCCCGGTGGAGCGCCTCGCCTCGGAGCTTGCGGAAGGAGAGGGCGTCATGTTGCTCCCTGGAACCACCTACGGCTACGAGGCAAATGCCGGCGGTGATACCGGCGGCGCCGGAGGCAACCACTTCCGGATCGGGCTCGGGAGGAAGAACTTCCCGGAGGCTCTCGGCAGGCTGGAGAGCTTCGCCGCCCGCCGTCTGCGCGGTATCTAGCGAGACCCGGAGAGATTGTTTTCGTCGTGTGTGAGGCGGGTATGGAGTTTGCCGGGTAAGCGGGACGAAAAGAGTCGGACGTGGCGCGGTATGAGGTTTGCGGAAACGATTATGAGCTCGCCTTCGAGGTGATCACCGCCGGCGGATCGCGCAGCTTCGCGAAGCAGTCCTCGGTGGCGGTTCTCTCGTACTTTCTACTATGCCTGGCGCTCCTGTCGGGCTGCGGTGGGTCGAATGCCGTGTGCGGCCAGGACCTTCCTAGCTTGGAGCCGTCACGGGCGGCCCCGGGCGAGACCTTCCGCCTCCACGGCGGGGGCTTCCGCGAAGGATGCAACGATTCGAACTTGCCTTTCCAGAAGGATTCAGCCCGGCGAGACATCCGCGTCGAGATGCGTCAGGGAGGGAAGTCGTGGACCCTGGCCTCGGGTCTCTCGGCCGGCGGCTCCCCGGACTACACCCTCGACGTCAAACTGAAGGTGCCGGCTGACGCGAAGCCCGGCAAGGCGGTCGTCGCAATCCCCGACCCGAACAACGCCGAGCCACCGAAGGTGCCGTTCCGAGTACTCGGTGGCGGACAGGGATGATGGATCACCCTTGCCGTGGAATAGAAGTACGAAAAAAAACGACAAATGCGACTGGTCCCCGAAGGAGGAACGATACACGGCGGTCGCTTGATTCGCGGTACGCGAGACTAGCGGAGGACGTTCGCGGGAAGAGGAGCCGACAAGCGCTCCGCTACTATGGTCGAGCTTCTTCGTGGCCGAGCCAACCGTCTCTGCGTTCCTTGAGCCACGTCGTCCGTAATCTGTTCGCCGCGTTCCTGGCCGGCACATCTTCCGGGCGGAGTTCGTCTATGTGCTTGTAGGACACGTTTCCACCGCTCATCAGCGCAACCAGCCCCACCGTGGCCTGTTTCTGGTCCTCTGAAGCCAGTCTCAGCAGTGCAGCCGGTAATTCTCCCGACAGCTGCTCACCCAACAACACGACGAGTTGGCCGTCTTTGCGCAGCTCCAACTCCTGCCGCTCTGAGTGCATGAATTGCTCCCAGGCGGCGGACTGCGCCACCCGCTTCGTGTCCGCCGCCCGCGCCCGCTTGCGCGCGAGATCCTCCTCCTCACAAGCCGCTACCCAGGCGGCTGCAAACCGGACCCGGCTCCGCCACCTGGCCCGCTCCCTGACCTGCTCCCGGGACAGTCCGTCGTGTTTCTTTTTCTCCTGGTCACGATCGCCGTTGGACACGAAAAACTACCTTCCCTTTTGAAGGGCTCAGGCCCCAGAGAAGGCGGCTTCAGCTCTGCTTCGACCTCGATAAGGAATCCGAATTTACTAATAGTGATTATTGTATCATATATCGTCTTCAGGCTCTCCTTCATGCGTAGTGGGTTTCGTGGGAACCATGAGGCGCTTATCTGCCGGGCTCGGTGGGAGAGTCAAGCGCAGCTAGAAGGCTCCGGGGTCGAGGCCTTGCCAGGTTCTGAGGTTACTTATACTTGGTTGAAGGGTAATTTTTGTACATTGTTCCCGCTGAGAGGAGTTGCGCGAGTATGGCGAAGATGGGTTACTTTCTGTCGTGTGAGGAGTTCGGGCCGCTGGAGCTTCTGGAGCAGGCCAGGATGGCCGAGGAGGCTGGGTTCGAGTCACTCTGGATCTCCGACCACTTCCATCCCTGGACCGAGGAGCAGGGCAACAGCCCGTTCGTCTGGTCGGTTATCGGTGGTCTCTCCCAGGTCTGCTCGTTGCCGGTTACGACAGCCGTGACGTGCCCGACCGTCCGCATCCATCCAGCTATTATCGCCCAGGCCGCCGCCACGTCCGCCGTGATGCTGGGCGGCAAGTTCTCTCTCGGCGTCGGCTCCGGCGAGGCGCTCAACGAGCACATCTTCGGGGATGCGTGGCCTGAGACCGACGTGCGGCTGGAGATGCTGGAGGAGGCTATCGAGGTGATGCGTCTCCTCTGGGAAGGCGGCACGAAGAGCCATTATGGTTTCCACTACACCGTGGAGAACGCCAGGATCTACACCCTTCCCGACGAGCCGCCTCCGGTTCTCATCTCCGGTTTTGGGCCGAAGGCGACCCGACTGGCCGGACGCATCGGGGACGGTTACTGCAACGTCGGTCCCGACGCAGACGCCATCTCGCTCTTCAGGTCGTCTGGTGGGGGAGATAAGCCCGCGCACGGTGGCATGAAAGTTTGCTGGATGGAGGACGAAGCGCGGGCCCGCAAGACCGCTTACCAGACCTGGCCCAACGAGCAGCTACCGGGCGAGTTGGCCCAGATACTCCCTACACCGGCCCACTTCGAGCAGGCTACCCAGCTGGTTACCGAGGACATGGTCGCAGAGGAGGTTCCGTGCGGCCCGGACTCGGAGAAGTACCTGGAAAACATCCGCCAGTACGAAGAAGCGGGGTTCGATGAGATCTATATCCAGCAGATAGGACCAGAGCAGAAAGGTTTCTTCGACTTCTACGCGCGGGAGATACGGCCGAAGCTTGGCTGAGATACGTTTTCACGGGATAGGCCCCGCTGAAAAGTGGGGCTACTCCCTCCCTTCCCGCGTCAGGTCGAGGGAGGAGATCCGACCTTCAGAGAGCGCTTTGCGGGTCGCTTCACCGCGGGAGTTGACGTTCATCTTCTGGTAGATGTTGGCGAGGTGGCGTTTGACGGTCGCCTCGGAGAGCTGGAGGGAGGCGGCCGCCTGATGGTTGGAGAGGCCGCGGGCTGCGAGCAGCAGCACCTCCAACTCTCTGTCGGAGAGTTCGTCCTTGTACCGGCGCTCGACCCGGTCGAGGATTTCGCGGGGTACAGCGAGGATTACGTTGTCATCTTGGATGTTCCGGGCGGCGGTGTGGACGGCGGCGATCAACTCCTCCATCGTGGCGCTCTTGACCAGGTAGGCGCTCGCCCCTCGCGCCAGAAGGTCCCGCACCAGACGCGGACTGTCGAACATCGTGACTATCACGATTTTCGGGACGGATTCAAGCCGCACGACCTCGTCCACCACCGCCCGCGCGTCCATGATGGGCATCTCCACGTCCAGGAGCAACACGTCGGGCTTCTCGCTTTGGGTGACGGCGATCGCCTCGGCCCCGTTGGACGCCTCTCCCACGACCTCTATCTCCCCGTCCGTGGAGAGTATCTCCACGAGCCCCTGACGGAACATGGTGTGGTCGTCGGCCAGTACCACCCTTATCTGCTTCTCATCCACCGCCGTCACGCCCGTTCTTCTTTAGTGGAACGCTCAAGACGGCCCGCGTACCCTCGCCCGCCTCGGATGAGACGTCCAAGATTCCGCCCAGCAGCGTTGTCCGCTCCTTCATGGACTTGAGTCCGATACCGTTCTCCGGAGGTTTCTGGTCCAGGTCGAAGCCTTTGCCGTAGTCCGTCACGCTCGCGCACATCTCCTCCGGCAAGATTTCGATCTTTACCTCTATCCTGTCGCTCCCGGAGTGGGATACGACGTTCCTTATACCTTCCCGCAGGATCAGGTAGAACTGGTCCCGGACGTGCGGGGATAAGGCCTCGTCACTTCCTTCGACGGAGACCTTATACTCCATGCCCCGTGTGACGCTGGCCTTGAGCAGGTTCTCGAGGGCGATGCGGAGACCCTTGGAGTTCCCCACGTCGCGCAGATCCACGGCCATGTCGCGGGCCACCTGAATAGTTTCCTTTACCATTCGCCGGGCGCGCCTCAGCCGCTCATCCGCCTCCTCCGGGTTACGCTCCCTGAAGAACTCGTAGAGATCTAGTGTTCAGTCACGAAAGGTCTGGATCATACGACGACTCCTCTACGATCTCGGGATAGAGATGCTCGAGTTTGATCCTCGCGTCAGTGGTCGTGAAGCGCCAGTCGATGGAGCTTTCATCCGCGTTGCGCTCTTCTTCCCATGCGCCTACTTCCCCGGCGAGCGTTTCCTGGTCGGCGATGCGTCGATCCAGACACTGGCGAGCCAAAACCGAGAGCTCTATCTCGGCCATGTTCAGCCACGAGCCGTGCTTGGGAGTGTAGTGGATCTCCAGCTTCTCCAGGATGCTCCTGGCCTTGAGCGGGGCGAACGCTTCGTAAAGGGCCGCGGGAGTGTGAGTGTTGAGGTTGTCCATCACCAGAAACGATCTTCTCGGCGTGGGGGTAGTGAACTTCGACTATCTCCTGTATGCAACGCGCCCAATCGATCTTCGTCCTTTGCTCGGTGACCTCCAGATGGCGCCAGCCGGCCAGGGGTTCACAGACGATGAAGAGGTTGGACGTCCCTTCCCGCTTGTACTCGTAGTCGTGGCGAGCCGGCCTTCCCGGCTTGGCGGCAAGCGGCTCCCTCACCTCGCCCACGAGTTGCTTGCTCTTCTCATCCAGGCACACTTGCGGACGGTTCGGATCGTAGGGGCGGGTGTAGACCTCCAGAACATCTTCCATGCGCCAGACGAACTCGGCATTCTGTTTGGGAGGGATGGACCACTGCCCGCTCAACCAGGGCTTTATGGCACTTTTTTGAGAGTGCGCCTTACAAGCTCTCGGGAGATGGGTTCCTCGGCGCACTCCAGGCTGACGAAACGATCGGCCAGAAGCCGGACACTCCAGCGCTTCTTGCCCCTCGGCGGCTCGGAGCAGGCCAGAGCGATCAGATGCGCCTCCTGGGAGCCATCCAGCTTTTTGGGCTTGGTGTTTTTCGGCCCGCGATGGACCAAAGCGCCCTCCAGTCCTTCGGTAACGAACCTCTCCCGCACCCGAGATACAGTCGAACGGCTGACCTCCAGGGCATCGGCGATCTTCACGTCGGGCCAGGCTTCGCCGGGCAAAGCCCGTTCGGGAGCATTCGTGCCCTCGTCGGCCTTCAAGAGGATGCGCGCATGAGTCAACTGACGCGCCGGAGCGCTGCCGCGATTGATCAGGCTCTGCAATTCGCGACGGTCCTCGCGGCTCAGGTTTACGGGGTTGTTCCTCTTTCTCGGCATTAAGACGTCTCCTCGTGTTCGCTGTCGCGCGGCCACCCGGACGAGTGGACACGGTCACGCTACCCGAGAAGGAGTATGGTTGCAAATCGAACATGTAATACCGAATCCGGCTGAAGAGTTCCCGAAACGTCATGCCGCCTGGGGCCACCAATGGTAGTTGGTGAGGTCCCTGATGCTCTCGTTCTGATCGAGTAGTTGTACGCAGCGCTCCACCAG
>JBBPZT010000010.1:0-20057 GCA_038198625.1 Rubrobacterales bacterium | reverse complement strand
TGTCTGGGATGAGCGGTACGCTTGGCACGATACCGGGCACGCGGCTGGTTCCATGCCCTCCGGCGGGTTCGTCGAGCCGGAGGAGCATGTAGAGAGCCCAGAGAGCAAACGTCGCTTCCGTGGCCTGTTAGAGGTGAGCGGCTTGCTGGACGATCTCGTCGGGATAAGGCCGAGGCTCGTGACGGTCGAGGAGCTTTGCCGCTTCCACGACCAAGAGTACGCCCGGAAGATAGAAGCGTTGAGCGGTGCCGGAGGCGGGATGGCTGGGGTACAGACCCCGCTCGGGCCGGGTGGCTATGACATAGCACGGCTCGCCGCCGGGGGTTGCATCGAGGCGGTCGACGCGGTGACCGAGGGGAGGGTGGAGAACGCTTACGCGCTCGTCCGGCCGCCGGGGCATCACGCCGAGCGCGCGGAGGCCCGTGGCTTCTGCATCTTCGGCAATACCGCCCTGGCGGCGATGCACGCCCGTGAGGCGCGCGGCCTCGCCCGTGTCGCGGTCGTGGATTGGGATGTCCACCACGGCAACGGCACGGAGAAAGCTTTCTACGCGGACCCCAACGTACTGACCATCTCGCTGCATCAGGCCCGGAACTTCCCCCTCGACTCGGAGGACGCGGAGGATACGGGTAGCGGGGAAGGAGAAGGCTACAACATCAACGTGCCCCTGCCTCCCGGTTCCGGAGAAGGAGCGTACCTGGCCGCTTTCGAGCGGGTCGTCATCCCGGCGCTCCGGGCTCACCGTCCGGCCCTGATCCTGGTGGCTTCCGGTCTCGACGCGAGCATGGTAGACCCCCTCGGCCGGATGATGCTCCACAGCAGAGCCTACCGCCGGATGGCCCGCCTCCTGATGGATGCCGCGGATGAAATCTGCGAGGGAAGGATCGTCATGTGTCACGAGGGAGGCTACTCGACCTCATACGTCCCATTCTGCGGGTTGGCCGTGACCGAAGAGCTTTCGGGCATAAGAACAGAGGTCAAGGACCCGTTCCTGCGAGAATTCGAACTGCGAGGCTACCAGGAACTTCAACCCCACCAGGAAAGCGTCATCCAGGCCGCTGCCGACCGGGTCTCCCGTATAAACTGAGCCATAAAGTTGGATCCTCACCGCGATGTCTGCGGCTCATAGCGGGATCAAGGCTACCGGGTAGGTAGCCGCGACCGTCGCTGGCTATACTTATTTGCGTGCGACTCGACGTGAGGCCAGTGGGCACCGAAAGAGACCTCGAACGTTTCTCCCGCGTCCTGCTGGAGGTCGCCGGATGGCTTGGGGCGAAGGGGCAGCCCATGTGGACGGCTGATGAACTCGCGCCCGGAGCCCTGCTGGAGCGCTACGATCCGGCAGAGATGCGCCTCGGCTTGCTCTACGGGGAGCCGGCGGCGGCGATGGTGGTGCGGGAGAGAGACGACTTCTTCTGGCCTGACGTCACGGAGGACGAGTCCCTATTCGTCCACAAGCTGGCCGCGGCGAGGCGCCTGAAGGGACGCGGGGTCGCCGCTGCGATGCTGGACTGGGCGAGGGTGAGGGCCTCTGAGCGGGAAAGGTCCTACCTGCGTCTGGACTGCGCCGCCGACCGGCCGAAGCTGTGCCGCTTCTACGAAGACTACGGTTTCCGCCGCGTCGGGCGGAGGATGGTGGGGTCGTACGACACGGCCTTCTACGAGCTGCCGCTGCGCTGAGAGATGCACACTTCGTCCCGAAGCCACGACCGCGCTCCTCTCTAGCACTAACATCTCCATAATGGTCCTGCCTGTCGGACCTGGTCGTGCTACGAGTCACAGACATTGTGGCGAACTCTGTAGTGTCCGGTTAACCTTCCCTATCATGTTGACGCATCAAAAATAATTGATGTATGCTGTGCTGAGAAGTAGTGAGGTGCGGCTGGTGGGATCAGGAGGTTCTGCGATGGGTGAAGACATGAGGAGTAAGGTGGAGGAGCGGTACGCGGGGGTGGCTCGGGCCGTACGGAGTGGCGGCGGGTCTTGTTGTGGTGAAGATGGACCGGGTGGTGTGGATCTGGCCTCCGGTAGCTACACGGAGGATGAGAAGGACGAGCTTCCGCGGGCGGCTTCCGAGGCTTCGCTCGGGTGTGGGAATCCGGTCTTTCTGGCGGACCTTTCGCCGGGAGAGGTTGTCCTGGACCTGGGAAGCGGTGGCGGGATCGACGTACTTCTCTCCGCCCGGCGGGTATCTCCCGGCGGAAAGGCTTACGGACTGGATATGACTGACGAGATGCTGGCTCTGGCGCGGGAGAATCAGGAGAAGGCCGGGGTCCGTAACGTGGAGTTTCTGAAAGGGGAAATAGAAAAAGTCCCGCTGCCGGAGGACCACGTGGACGTCGTTATAAGCAACTGCGTGATCAACCTTTCCACCGACAAGCCACAGGCGCTCGGCGAGGCGTTCCGGGTGCTCCGTCCCGGTGGTCGGCTTGCGATCTCCGACATGATCTTCCTGGGTGAGAAGGCCAACTTGCCCGAGAAAGCAGTCCGTAGCGTCGAGCTTTGGGCCGGCTGCATTTCCGGCGCACTCGAGAAACCGGAGTACGAGAAGATCCTCCTGACCGCCGGGTTCACCGATGTCTCTATCGAGGTCACCCACACCTACGGGCAAGAGGTGTTCGGAGACTTTGTCGAGGGTTCCGGTTGTTGTGGCGGCAGAGAGCCGGTTGAAGAAGCGTTGGATAGAGTTTTGCTCGCCGGGGCTTCTATAAGGGCGCGTAAACCGGAGGCGGGGTAGAGAGGCTTGGAGGTACTGAGAGACGCCGGACAGGGGGAGCGGGTAGAGCAACTAGTGGCCCTGGGCCGTGCGCTCTCGGACCCCATCCGGGTCAAGATGCTCGGGGTGCTGGCCGCCGGACGGGGTTGTGGAGATCTGTCGGAAGTTAGAGTGCCGGTAAATAGCGACGAGGCGCCCGGTATCTGCGTGTGCGAGTTCATGGAGTACTACGGGATGGGACAGTCGAAGGTCTCCTATCATCTCGGGAAGCTGAAAGAGGCCGGTCTGGTGCAGGAGGAGAAGCGCGGGAAGTGGAGCTTCTACTCTCTGGACCGTACATCCGCCGCCTACCTGATCTCCAACGCTTCGGACTGGCTGGGTGTCGGGGTTGCGGGAGGTGAAGATGACTGAGGGAGACATCGGGTGTAAACGCGTGTTTTTCTTGTGTACCCACAACTCGGCCCGCTCCCAGATGGCGGAGGGTTTGCTGCGCCACTTTGGCCGGGGTTTCTTCAAAGCGTACAGCGCCGGAACGGAGGCCACGCACGTCAGACCGGAGGCGGTGACCGTGATGGCGGAGATCGGGGCGGACATCTCGGGCGCGGAATCGAAGAAACTGGATCCCTACCTGGGAGAAAAATTCGAGTACGTCGTTACCGTCTGCGATGCCGCCAACGAGGCGTGCCCAGCCTTTCCGGGTGCGAGGCGACGCCTGCATTGGTCATTCAGAGATCCCTCGACGGCAACCGGTACCCTGGAAGAACGCCTGCGGGTGTTTCGTATGGTACGCGATGAAATAAAGGCCCGTATCGATGCGGAGTTTCTCGATACGGCAGGCGGTTTTGGATACTCCTGACCCGTTTGCCGAGCCTACTATTATCAGAGGCTGTGCGGAAGTCCGCCGTGAGCCTGGACCATGAACTCGAAACCTTCCGGATTCGGCGTGTCCAGGAGATCGACCGTGCTGGATCCCACCGCGCTCTCCTGCCAAGAATCGCTCGACTTTACCATTGTGCTATTTACCTTCGACTCGAAGGCTTTCCGTAGGCTTGACTGGACGGGTTCAGCAGGCCTCGGACGGTCTTCTCCCTGCTATCATCGACAATGTGTGTAATGAACAGGAGCTAGAGCAGGAAGCGTCCTACCCGGCGCCGCATTTCCGGGACCGGCAGATGATGCGCCGAGCCCTCCAGGCCGCCCGTCAGGCCTACGCACGGGGCGAAGTTCCTGTCGGAGCCGTTGTCGCACTAGGAGACGAGATGCTGGCCGTCGCCGCCAACGAGCGGGAAGCGTCTCAAGACCCAACCGCCCACGCCGAGCTTCTGGCGCTCCGGAGAGCGGCGGACAAGATCGGGAGTTGGCGCCTGAGCGGCTGCACCCTGTACTCTACGCTCGAACCATGCCCTATGTGCGCCGGCGCCGCCCACGCCGCCCGTATCTCCCGCCTCGTCTACGCCGCCCCGGACCCCAAAGCCGGATACGCCGGTACCCTCCACAATATCCCAACCGATTCCCGACTCAACCATACTTTCCCCTCCGAAAGCGGCGTCCTCGGAGAAGAAGCCGCCAACCTCCTCCGCGACTTCTTTAAAGAACGCCGTAAAACCGCTAGAATTCGCCCCCGAACCTCCCCAGAGCACGATGAGACAAGACTGTGAACTTAAACCTGAAGGTTAGGTTGATAGAATTTAGTGTACATTGCATAAGGTTAAGTTGTAGTCGAATGTCCTCTCTATAGCTACACGTGAAGGTCCTTGTTTTGCTGGGTTTTCCTCTGATTGACCCTATGGTGAAAAAACTTTCGGAAAATTTCTCGTGAGATGCTAGGGTAGTAGAATCCCGCTTGGGAACGGGGTTTGCGCTGTAGGAGTCTATTTAGACCTCATCCTCAGGGTTATTCTGGTGCTATTGCTATCCACAAATGTAGTGTGCTAGGTTTCTGGAGTACTGGATATGGTGTTGAGGCAGGGGGTAGGCGAGGTGCAGTGTCCGTATTGTGACTTCGAGGACACGAAGGTTATAGATTCGCGCTTATCGGAGACCAAAGACGCGGTCCGGCGACGGCGAGAATGTCTCTCGTGCGAGAAGCGGTTCACTACCTATGAGCGTCGGGAGCCGTTGAGGCTGATGGTGCTCAAGCGTGGTGGTGAACGGGAGGTCTTCGACAGGGAGAAGTTGCGGGCCGGGCTCGTCAAGGCTTGTGCCAAGCAGCGGATCTCGGACGAGCAGATCGAGGTCGTTTTGGAGGGCATCGAGGCCGAGCTCAGGGAACGGCGGCGGCATGAGGTGACTTCGCGGCGTCTGGGGGATATGGTTTTGATCCGCCTCAGGCAACTGGATATGGTGGCTTACATGCGTTTCGCCTCTGTATACCGGCAGTACACGGATGTGGACCAGTTCCGTTCCGAGTTGGTACGGATATCGGGGCCTGGAATGAGGAACGCTAGGTAGGTTCCGCCAGGGGACGGGAGTTCCTGGTGGTCTTTTACCTCGAAATAGCTGATGGGACAGATAGTAGTAAGCGGTAGAATTAGGGAGGATGGACATGGAAGTAGATCGCAACAGGTTGACGGAGGTCGAGCTTACGGAGAACGCGGTGGCCGTTCTGAAGAAGCGCTACCTCAAGAAGAATGAGCAGGGCGAGGCTATAGAGGAGCCCATCGACATGTTCCGCCGCGTGGCGACGAACATCGCGGAGGGCGAGTACAGGTTCGCGGAAGGTAAAGAGGCCGACAGGCTATACGAGGAGAGTAGGGAGAAGTTCCTACAGATGATGCTCTCCAGAAAGTTCATGCCCAACTCGCCGACCCTGATGAACGCCGGTCGTGAGATGCAGCAGCTCTCGGCGTGTTTCGTGTTGCCGGTGGAGGACTCCATAGACGGCATCTACGATACGCTCAAGCATCA
The DNA here is from genome assembly GCA_038198625.1 of Rubrobacterales bacterium. Taxonomy (GTDB): domain Bacteria; phylum Actinomycetota; class Rubrobacteria; order Rubrobacterales; family Rubrobacteraceae; genus JBBPZK01. Next base: position 14,434 of record JBBPZT010000010.1, on the reverse strand, counting down.
GGCCATCATCCACAAGTCAGGCGGCGGTACCGGCTTTGGTTTCTCCAGGCTGCGTCCGAAGAACGACCTGGTCAAGAGCACGATGGGCGTTTCGAGCGGTCCGGTTTCGTTCATGGCTATCTATGACGCCTCGACGGACAAGATCAAGCAGGGCGGCACCAGGCGTGGGGCGAACATGGGTATCCTCAGGGTGGACCACCCGGATATCGAAGAGTTCATAACCTGCAAGAAAGAGAACGACCAGATCAACAACTTCAACATCTCGGCCGCCATTACCGACGAGTTCATGGAGGCCGTCGGTAACGATACGGACTTCGATCTGAAAAACCCTCGCAGCGGCGAGGTGGTAAGGACCGTCCGGGCCCGGGAGTTGTTCCGGCAGATCATCGAGGGAGCGTGGCTCAACGGGGAGCCGGGCGTGGTCTTTATAGACCGCATCAACGGCGACAACCCCACACCCCAGTTCCCGATAGAGAGCACGAACCCGTGCTCCGAGGCGCACCTGCCGCCATACGACTCTTGCAACCTCGGGTCTATAAACCTGGAGCGCTTTTTCGTGGAGGGCGCGAAGCCCGGTGAAGGGAGTATGGACTGGGACGAGCTGCGCGAGACGATCCACACGACGGTCCGATTCCTGGACAACGTCATAGAGATGAACAACTACCCTCTGCCGGAGATAGACGAGATGAGCCGGGGCAACCGGCGGATCGGGCTCGGCGTTATGGGCTTCGCCGACGTCCTGATAAAGCTCGGCATCACTTACGATTCCAAGGAGGGTCTGGCCTTCGCCGAGAAGGTCATGAAGTTCGTCGACGACGAGGCCTGGGAGGAGAGCCGGGCCCTCGCCGAAGAGCGCGGCGTGATGCCCCACTACGAGGGCTCGCGGCACGAGGCCCGCGGCGACCGGGTGCGCAACGCGACCGTTACCACCATCGCCCCGACCGGAACCATCTCCATGATCGCCGGTTGCTCGGGCGGTATAGAGCCTCTGTTCGCCGTCGCCTTCATGCGCCGTCAGGCCGACATGGAGATGCCGGACGTAAACCCCGAGTTCGTGCGACTCGCCAAGAGCCGGGGCTTCTACACCGAAGAGCTTATGAAGAAGGTCGCCGAGCACGGCAGCGTGCGTGACATCCCCGAGGTTCCTGAGGACGTGAGAAGCACGTGGGTGACCTCCCACGACATCTCTTCCGAGTGGCACGTCCAGATGCAGGCCGCTTTCCAGAAGTACACCTCGATGGGGATCTCCAAGACGATAAACCTCCCCTACGAGGCCACCCTCGAAGACGTCGCCGACGCCTACCGGCTCGCCTACGAGACTGGCTGCAAGGGCATTGCGGTCTACCGTGATGGTTCCCGCGACGCCCAGGTCCTCTCTACCGGCAAGACGAAAGCCGGTGCGGAGCCAGCGGTAGCCGTGGAAACAGAGAAGGAGTACATCTCCCTGGCCGAGGCCCGCAGCAGCCGGCCGCGTACCCTATCCGGGGTTACGAAGAAGATACAGACCGGCCACGGCCCACTCTACGTGAACATGAACGACGACGAGTTCGGCCCGCGCGAGTGCTTTATCGTTATCGGTAAGCCCGGCGGAACGGCGGCCGCCTTCTCAGACGCGCTCGGAAGGATGGTTTCACTCGCCGAGAAGCACGGCGCCACCCCGGCGGAGATCGTCCACCAGCTCCGCGGCATCCAGGACGGACACCCCGCCGGCTTCGGCCCGAACGCCGTCCTCTCCGTCCCCGACGGTGTCGCCAAGGCGATGGCCGAGCACTACCTGGTCGAGGAGAGCCCCGAGGAAGCCAGGAGCCTGCCCATCGTCGGGGCCTGCCCCGAATGCTCCGGCGGCCTAACCAAGCAGGAAGGCTGCGTAGTCTGTCACTCCTGCGGTTACTCCAAGTGTAGCTAACCTTAAGCTGTAGGGTTAAGTGAGGGCGAGTCGCGAGGCTCGCCCTCTTGGTTTTGACCAGAGTATTACCTGCAAAAACATCTTTTCGTACTGACCCTGGTCATCACGAAGGCGTATCAGGGTCGGGGTTCTGTGTGCCGGAGATCAACCTGTAAGAGGCTGAGGCGGACATTTGAGTTTTATGACGGACCGGAGTTGATGAGCTAAACTCCTATTTGGAGAGGTGGCAGAGTGGACTAATGCGACGGTCTCGAAAACCGTAGCGTCGGTAATCCCGGCGCCGGGGGTTCAAATCCCCCCCTCTCCGCAGGCAGAGGTCCAGGCTTCCGTATCTTGTATTAGCATAGAATTCTAAAAACAAGTTCAAGTGTGTACGCAAACAGTACTAATGTCTACACGTGTCGCTCCGATGGTGGGATATCATTTTTCTACTTTGGATGATACGAGCGCTGGTAGTGGGTTTATGAGAGTTTTACGAGGTGGTATGGGCGCGTCCGCGACGTCGCTCGCATCCCGTATACTCCGCCGAATTTTCAAAGACAACGGGCGCGTGGGCCCCGAGGAAAAGCTAGAGAAACGTTTACGCACGACGATCGAGCAGTCTCCGCTCGGTATACACGTCTTCTCTCCGGATGGAAGTTCACTTCTGGCAAACAAGACCTGGAATAGTATCTGGGAGGTTGGAGAAGGCGAGGAGCCGGAAGGGACGAACATCTTCGACGACGCGCAGTTGCGCGTTGCCGGGCTGATGCCTTATATAGAGCGGAGCATCGCCGGAGAGACGATAAGCACGCCGACGCTCCTGCACGACCCGGCTCGTACCGGACGCGGAGGTGTCCGGCGCTGGCTGAGGGCCCTCATATATCCCGTCAAGGATGGCTCCGGCAACGTCTCCGAGGTAACACTCATGCTGGAGGACGTTACGGAGCGCCGGGTGCTTGAAGACCGTCTTTCGTATCTGGCTTTTCACGACGACCTTACCGGCTTGCCGAACCGGCCTCTATTCCTGGAGCGCCTGGGGCACGTGCTCGACCGCGCCGGGCGCATGGAGGGTAAGGTGGCGGTGTTGTTCATGGACCTCGATAATTTCAAGCATGTCAACGACTCTCTGGGGCACCGGGCCGGAGATCAATTACTCAGTGAGGTGGCCGGGCGTCTCCAGAAGGTCTTGCGTCCGGAGGATACCGTGGCACGTTTTGGCGGCGATGAATTTACCGTGCTGCTGGATGAGGTTTCGGGTTCCGATGATGCTGTCGAGGTCGCCAGACGTATAGCAAGTAGCCTGCGCGCCCCCTTCCATCTAGACGGGCATGAGGTCTTCGTAACGGCCAGCATAGGTATAGTTCTGGAAGATCCCAGAGTAGAGAGTGCCGAGGACCTTTTGCGATACGCGGACATCGCTATGTATGCCGGTAAGGAGAGCGGCAAGGATCGCCACGAAATCTTCGAGCCCGAGATGAAGACCAGGTTTCTCGGACGTCTGGGCCTTGAGAGCAACCTCCGCCGGGCTGTAGAGCGCGATGAATTTGTAGTCTACTATCAGCCCAAGGTACAGTTGGGTACAGGCAGGGTACTCGGGATGGAGGCGCTGGTCAGGTGGGACCAGCCCGGTCGTGGCCTAATGTCGCCGCTCGAGTTTATTCCACTGGCGGAGGAGACTGGTTTGATCTCCCGTATTGGAATGGGGGTATTGAGGGAAGCATGTCTTCAGATGAAGGGGTGGCGGGAGCGCTATCCGGAAACGGCGCCGCCCCTCATGAGCGTGAACCTCTCACCGCGACAGCTCCGCAATCCTGGTCTGGCCGGAGAGGTTGCCAGGGTCCTCGAAGAGACGGCGCTGGAACCCGGAAACCTCGAGTTCGAGGTAACGGAGAGCGTCTTGATGGAGGAGACATCGTCCGTCGGTAGGGTCCTCCGGGAGTTCAAGGACCTGGGTGTGCAACTCACAATAGATGACTTTGGCACCGGGTACTCCTCTCTTTCCAGGCTCAAGCACTTACCGGTCAATAGTCTGAAGATAGACCGCTCGTTCGTCGCCGGCCTCGGAAAGGACCCCGGAGACGAGGTGATCGTCTCCGGGGTCATAGACCTGGCAAGCGGCCTGGGCCTGGATGTGGTGGCGGAAGGGGTGGAGACCGCAGAGCAACTAGAGTGGCTCCTCAAGACGAAGTGCAGCTCGGCCCAGGGTTACTACTTCGCGAGACCGCTCGACAGCGAGGCGGCGCTGGAGTTCATTCAGTCCCGGGCATCACGCTCCTGAGACCAACCGCTCCAGGACGACAGAGAGCATCCGGACGCCGATCAGGTCAACGGGAGTTGGATGATCCTCCTGTTTTGAGCGCTTCGAGGAGCCTGGAGCCGTCGGGGCTTCCCAGACCGGTGCAGGCATCCCATCCCGTGTTGGCCTGGTAGGCGCCGTTGTTGCCGGCTGTTATGTCGTGGAACGCGCCCGACCCTCCGGGAGCGAGCTTGTAGATCATCTTTCTCTCCATCCGTGGAGCCGCCGTCACCGGCGGCGCAGCAGACCGTTACGCCGAGCGCGGCGGCGTCCTGGAAAGCCCGATCAAAAGCAGTGATGCTCTGGGCGGTCCATTGATCCTCCGGTGAGCCCCAGCTTATGGAGACGACCGAGGGTTTGTTGACCGCGTCGTGGACGGCCGTATTGATGGCGTCCAGAAAACCCCTGTCGGTGTTCGGGGCGAAGTAGACGATTATGTTTGCCCCTGACGCTATGGCGCCGGCCACCTCTATTTCGAGCGCGACCTCGCCATCGGGGCCGTTTGGATCCCCGGTCGGCTGGTTGTGACCTCCATCGACCGAGACCGCCGAGACCCGTGGCTGCGGAACCTTCAACCCGGTGAAGTAGTCCGCGAGGTCCTGGGCGCGGTACCCTCCGCCCAGCTCGATGATGGCGATAGACTGCCCCTGGCCGTCACCCGCCGTGGGAAAGTCGTAGAGTTTCGCCAACTGCGGCGGAGTATAAGAGACTCCCCCGGTGTGGGGACGCACTATCCTGGCGCGGAAGCGAGGGCTGGCGGCGGGACGGTCGTCGAGACCGTGGACGCTCTGTACTATGTCGCCTAACCCAGACGGTACCATCACCGGGCCTCGCCGTCCCCGGTAAGAGCCGCCGGGATGTTCGTAGAGCGCCAACTCCACCCCGAAAGCGCCGCACAAGGAATCGAGCGTGCCGGATAGGGTCACCCGGCGTTGGGAGAGGCTCTCTCCGACGATCTCCAGGTTGTTGGCGCGGGCGAAAGCTTTGATCTTCTCCAGGTCTTCGGGGTCAGCGCCGTGCTCCGCGCCGAACTGCTCCCGGTCGAGGTGGGAGCGTTCTCCGGGAGGAAGGTTTCCCATCGCGGATACTCTCGACTCGAGGTCACCGCCGGAGGAGCGGCGTACCAGGACGTTCACCTCGATACGCTCTCTACCATCCGGCTTTCCCACGACCCGCGCGCCTGGCAGGGGCTGCCGTTCGCTGCCGGGGATAAGGACGTAATCTTCATGATTCGACATGACACCTCTCTCTTCACGATTGTGGGCATGCTGGTGCGGAGCTTACCCCCCAAGCGTTACCTTTACTCCTCCGAGTCTTGCCGGAAGGATAGTCTCCCGACTCTCATGGCATAATGCTCCTCACACCCTGTTTACTATGGAAAACTACGGAAAGGTACAACGTATGGGATCCACACTCAGCCGGCGCATCGTCGAATCTTTGCCACTACTGGATGAGATCGCCGAGTACGTGCAGCCGAAGGTGCAAGACGCCGTCGCCGCAAGTGGCAAGACGGTGCGGAACATCCTCGACGGCACTCCCCTGGAACTGCCGCTACATCCGGCGCTCACGGATGTACCTATAGGTTCCTGGAGCGCCACCTTCGTCTTTGACGCCCTGGACGTCGTCGGTGATTCGAAGCCGATGCGAAACGCCGCTGACGCGACGCTCGCCCTCGGGATCGCGGGTGGGATCGGCGCCGCGGTTACCGGGCTCTCGGACTGGCGTTACCTGAGCGGCGGGGCGCGCAAGATGGGGGTCGCCCACGGACTTCTGAACACCGCCGGCCTCGCCCTGAGCGTTACCTCGCTCGCCTTGCGGGCGGCAGGCCACAGAAACGCCGGGCGTTTGGCCTTCCTGGTAGGCTTCTCGATAACCAGCACGGCCGCACACCTGGGAGGGGAACTCTCCTACGAGTACGGGCTGCGGGTCAACAGGAACGCCTTCGAGCACAGCGGTCCGGACGAGTTCACGAGCGTTATGCCTGAGAGCGAGCTAAACGGCGGCGAAATGCGCCGCGTGGACTTCGACGGGGTCGGGGTTCTCATAAGCCGTTCGCAGAATGGTGGGATCTGCACCATCTCTGCATCCTGCAACCATTTCTCCGGGCCGCTAGAGCAGGGAAACCGGGAGGGGGATACTGTCGTATGTCCCTGGCACGACTCGCGCTTCAACCTCTGCACCGGTGCGGTCCTGGACGGCCCGGCCACCTTCCCCCAGTCGACCTACGAGACCCGCGTCCGCGACGGAAATATAGAGATCCGGGCCGCCGGGCAGAATATCCAGAAACAGGTCCGGTAAAATGCTACACGGATAACTTGTCGTCGGCGGTACGGCGGTCGAGAAAAGGAGCGAAGCGATGACGGATCGGGAGAGGGATGAACATCGGACTCCGGAAGACTCGGGAGATGCCGCAAAAAAGGAGCGTCGCCGGAAGCTGCTGGAGCGGCTCAACTCCTACGGCCAGGGAGCAAACGAAAGCGAGCGCCGGGGAGAGAGGAAATCGGAGCGCGAGCGCGAGGTGGAGAGACAGAAGGCCCTGGAGACGGGGAGGCGTGGTTTGGGAGGCGCGGGAGGCTTTATAGGCGGCGGTGGAGGCGGGGCCGGCTGATCCTAAACCTTCTCCAGGGTTTCGAGGGCTTGCTCGGCCGCGCGGCGCAGGGCCCGGCTGGAGTCGGTCTGAAAAACTTTCTGTAGGTCGCCGCGGGCCGGGGCCGTCCGGCCGAGTGCGACACGCGCCGAGGCCCGATTGTAGTAGGCGATGCCGAGCTTCGGGTCCATCTTTATCGCCCTGTCGGTAGCTTCGAGGGCGCCGTGGGGGTCACCGCCGGCATCCAGGCTCGCCCCGAGTGCCGAGTAGTAGCGGGGGAGAGGCCTGTACTCGACGAGGGCTTCGTAGATCTCCGCCGCCTTATCGTACTCTCCACGCCGGAAAGCAGTGCCGGCGCGCCGTTCTTCGGGGTCCACGGCGCGGGCCATCAGAAGGGTCAGTACAGCCGCGCCGCCGAGGTAGACGATCAGGACGGGGGCATAGTTGTCAACCGTCGCCAGCGCCATGACGAAGGGCAACCCGGCCACGAAAACACCCGTGGAGAGAGATGGGAGCATACGCCACAGGAACTCCCGGTACGCCCGCACCCGCAACAGGTCCCGGCTCTGGCGCCCGACGATAAAGGTAAAGACCGCCAGGATAGCCAGCGCCCCGAGCGTCGGGTACAACAGCTTCAAGTAAGCTCCTCCAGAAGGCCCCTGGCCTGGTTCTTGAGGCGGCGGGGTAGGTCGGTTTCGAGTGCGCGTCTGAGGTCTTTTATGCTCCGGCTCTTGCGGCCCATCCGGTTCAGGACCAGCGCCCGGTTGTAGTAGGCGATGCCGTACTCCGGGTCGAGCTTCACGGCCTTATTGGCGACTTTCAAAGATTCCTCGTTCTCGCCCTTGGCCCCGAGCGCAGCCGCCAGGAAAGCGTTGTGGCGGGCAAGCGGGTTGTCCTCGGCCAGCTCACTATACTCGTCGATCGCCTTTTGGTAGTCGCCTTTACGGAAGGCCCTGTTCGCCCGCCGCTCGGACATGGTTATGGAGAAGATGTTGGCGAGAAATACCGCGACGACGGAGCCGATGGCCCAGACCGTGCGCGCCCACTCCTGCTGGACGCTCAGTACCGGCAGCAGGGTAAGCGCCATCAGGCTGAGGGCGGCGAACGGGAGGGCACGACGGATCAACTCTCCCCACGCCTTGGCGCGGATGAGGTCCCGATTGTAGGTCAGGACCATCCGCCAACTGATGAACAGGAGCAGGAAGAGTACTACTACGGGTATTGCCGCCGCGCCCAAACCAGAACTTCCTCTCTTTCTAGGTGCCTACCGGCGCCGGTTCGAGCCGCTCCAGCACCCCGAGCGCCGGTGAGACTAGCTTCTCGAAAGATGCCTCATCGAGCACCGGGCGCGCCCCTTCGACAGAGACCGAATCTTCTAGCTGGATCCAGCTCTTACACCCACCGTAACCCTCAAGATAAGGAAGCTCGACCGCCTCAGGAAGCAGGTAAGCGCGCAGCGCCAGCACCGTCAGAGGCTTTTTCGGGCGCCACTTGAAGCGGCTCTCCGCGTACTCGGGCGTCCAGATGTGATGCGGACCGATGGCGTCCAGCGTTTCCGACTCGGAGACCTCGTAAGCCCTGTATACCTCGGCGAAAGACGTGAAGCGCAGCGGTCCGTCGTCCTTGAGGTCGGGGATGTCTTCCATCAGGTAGCGATGTTCGGGCTTCAGGAGATTCGGGCGCTGGTGCTCGTAGCCGGGGAGGAGCAGAAACCGCTCGCTCGGCACGGCGAAAGCCTTCTCCCGGATGCCGCCCTTGCGGACCACCAGCGCCGAGACGCCCCGCTCCAGCGCCCGGACCGCGACCGCCCACTCCTTCAGCGCGTTCTGCAAGGATGCGTTCTGCAAGGAATCCAAAAGACCACCTCTCGTATAATCTCATCCTATAAAGTACAAAGCTGATTATATGACGCGACAGGACCAGCTTCGACGGAGGAGACACACGTGAGCGAACACGAGACGCCCCACCGCGTAGAACGCGACTCGATGGGGGAGGTAAAGGTCCCCCGCGACGCGCTCTTCGGCGCCCAGACGAGAAGGGCGCTCGACAACTTCCCGATAAGCGACCTCCGGTTCCCCCGTCGCTTTATAGAGGCGCTCGGGGCCATAAAGCTGGAGGCCGCCGTCGTCAATAACGAACTCGGCAACCTGGACGGCGAGAGCAAAGACGCTATCGTCCGGGCGGCGGAGGAGGTGGTCGAAGGCTCCCTAGACAACCAGTTCGTGCTGGACATCTTCCAGACTGGGAGCGGCACCTCGACCAACATGAACGCCAACGAGGTCATCTCCAACCGGGCGATACAGCTCGCGGGCGGGGAGCTGGGATCGAAGAGCCCCGTGCATCCAAACGACCACGTCAACAAAGGGCAATCCTCGAACGACGTCATCCCGACCGCCATTCATCTCGCCGCCCTATTTTCCATGGAGCGGGATCTGCTTCCCGCCCTGAAAAAACTCCAGGACGCCCTGGAACATAAGTCCCGCGAGTTCGACAGCGTGGTCAAGACCGGCCGCACGCACCTCCAGGACGCAACCCCGATCCGTCTGGGCCAGGAGTTCGAGGGCCACGCCGGGCAGATAGAGCGTGGTTTACAGAGGCTTCACAAAGCCCAGGAAGACCTCGCCGAAGTCGCCCTCGGCGGCACCGCGGTTGGCACCGGGGTAAACACCCACCCCGAGTTCGCGGGCAGGGTGTGCGAGCGGCTCTCCGACCGCTTCGGCGTCGAAGTGCGCGAGACGGAGAATCACTTCCAGGCCCAGAGCACGATGGACGCCGCTGTCTTCGCCAGCGGGGCGCTCAAGACCATCGCGGTGAGCCTCATGAAGATCTCCAACGACATCCGCTGGCTCGGCGCGGGGCCGCGCGCAAGCCTCGCCGAGATAGCCCTCCCCGAAGTCCAGCCCGGCTCCTCAATCATGCCCGGCAAGGTAAACCCGGTCATCGCGGAGAGCGTCACAATGGTCGCCGCGCAGGTCATCGGCAACGACGCCACGATAGCCGTAGCCGGCCAGAGCGGCAACTTCGAGCTAAACGTAATGCTCCCAGTCTTGGCCTACAATCTGTTGCAGAGCATAGAGATACTGGGAACAGCCTCCGCCAACCTCGCCGACCAGTGCGTGGACGGCATAGAGGCCACCGACCGCGGCCCGGCGCTCGTCGAGCAGGGCCTCATGCTGGCGACGGCGCTCGCCCCGGAGGTCGGCTATGACAAGGCCGCCGAAATCGCCAAACAGGCTTACAAAGAAGAAAAGACCATCCGCGAGCTCGCCCGCGAGCAGACCGACCTCTCGGAGGAGGATCTCGACAAACTGCTCGACGCCCGCAAGATGACAGAGGCATAGAATTATCTGTAGTTCTATGCGAATGAAGCTGCTCTCACACTATCAGGTTGTCATAAGAACGTTATCCAGGATAGTAGGAAAACGATGAGCCACCCAGGTATGCGATTTGAACGCTCCAATGTAGGCTGGGTCCTGTGTCTAAACTGCGCTACCGTTTTTGAGGCAGCACAAAGCGAAACTTACATATGCCCCAATTGCGACTATGAGTTCGACCTAGAAACTCTTTTGAACCGACCAAAGCTAGCTAGCAATGCGGTTCACTTCGGATATCAGTACAGAACAGTTTACGAGGGTGAGCATGAGGAAGGACCACGCGCGCACTACTCTCTATTGCTACTGCATGAGATAGTGGAGTGGGTGGCACTGGCAGTTATTAGCGGCCTGATTGGTGGCGCGTCCACAGAGCTAGCTAAGCGAGCGATCGCCAAACTTAGGAAACAGGTGGCTGAAGAACCAGAACTTCGCGATCTCGACGAGGCCAAACTTGTGTTAGACGAAGAAGAGTTTAAGAAGTTGACGCTTTACGTAGTTGATTTCCTAAACGGGATGGAAAACGTTCCACAAGAAGTAAAAGTGTCGATCATAGAAGAAATGCTAGTGAATCGAGCAGTAGAGATATTGGCGCGAAGAGATAAAGCAGAAGAGTTGGGTGATTTGAGGCAGCCAAGAGCTAGGCGACTTGAGGCAGCCAAAGAACTGCAAGAGGAAGATCTGGTCGGTCAAGCTGATTTCGAGAATATGTGGAAGGATATACAACACAAAGCTTAGTATCGGTTCGCTCGAAGAAGCGGGTGAGAACTTGTTTCGTTCAGCGGCGCAGGTTGACGAGCTTGACGAGCCTTTTGAACCGCAGACTCGTTCCATCGTATATACCTGTAACGGAGAAGACGGGACGACTTGGCGGTCGCTACCGGAGAGACTACAAGCCGAGCCACGGCACCGGTCTCGCCGACGCCCTTATCGTCGCTACAGCGGAAGAGTTCGGCCTGGACCTCGTGACTTTCAACCGCCTTCACTTTCCCATGGCCTCGGAAATCATAGTGCCGTATGAGCGCTAGACGGCATGTACCAGTTTCGAGGCGAGCCGTTTAGGGTATCTTGATCTGAGTAACAGTTACGATAGACGAAGGAGTTAGAGAGTTTTGAGCGGCGTACCAAACATCACATTGAACGATGGCAATACCATTCCGCAGCTTGGGTTCGGGGTGTTCCAGATCGAGCCGGGGGACACTGCTGAGGCGGTGAGCCGGGCACTCGAAATCGGCTACCGGCACATCGACACTGCGGAGATGTACGGCAACGAGAAAGAGGTCGGCGAGGGCATTCGTAACGCCGGGCTCGACCGGGGCGAGGTCTTTATCACCAGCAAGCTCAACAACGGATATCACGAGCCCGATGACGCCCGCCAGGCGTTCGAGACTACGCTCTCCGATCTCGGCTTCGACTACGTGGACTTGTTCCTGATCCACTGGCCGCTGCCCACGCTCTACGACGGTGACTTCGTGTCCACCTGGAAGGCGCTCGAAGAGTTTCACAACGACGGGCGCGCCCGTTCGATCGGCGTATCGAACTTCCAGCCTGAACACCTGGAGAAGCTGGTCGCCGAGACCGACACCGTACCGGCTGCAAACCAGATCGAAGTGCACCCATACTTCACCAACGACAAGGTGCGCGAGTACGGCCAGGAGCATGGGATCGTCACCGAGGCGTGGTCGCCGATAGCGCAGGGCGGAGTGCTCGAAGACTCCACCATCACCCGCATAGCCGAGAAGGTCGGCAAGTCCCCGGCGCAGGCTGTTCTGCGGTGGCACATCCAGCGCGGCGACATCGTGTTCCCGAAATCAGTGACGCCCTCGCGCATCCAGGAGAATTTCGAGCTGTTCGACTTCGAGCTTTCGCAGGACGACATGGAGGAGATCTCCGCGCTCGACCAGGGCGAAGACGGCCGTACCGGCCCGCACCCGGACACGTTCGCCCACGTACCGAGCTAACATGCTGGAGTTGGCCGGATAAGAACAAAACAGGCGGCAACAACAGTGGACCCGGATCTTCTTTTTACAAGATCCGGGTCCGCTTCTTATTCTCGCTAGAGATTATGCTTTGAGTCGATACCCGGTCTTGAAGATCCACCATATCGTCGTCAGGCACACGGCCAGGAAGAAGGTCGTCATGGTTACGCTCACCCAGACGCTCACGTCGGCGACGCCGTAGAAGCTCCAGCGGAAGCCGCTGATCAGGTAAACGACCGGGTTGAAGAGCGTGACCGTCTGCCAGAACGGCGGCAGCATCTTCACGGAGTAGAAGCTACCTCCGAGGAAGATCAGCGGCGTGACGATTAGGAACGGCACGAGTTGCAGCTTCTCGAAGCCGTCGGCCCAGATGCCGAGCACGAAGCCGAAGAGGCTGAACGTCAGGGCCGTGAGCACCAGGAACATAACCATCCACAGCGGATGCTGTATCTCCAGCGGCACGAACAGGCCCGCCGTTGCGAGGATGATCAGACCCAGGATAATAGACTTGGTCGCGGCGGCCCCGACGTAGCCGATGATGACCTCTACGTAGGAGATGGGCGCGGATAGTAGCTCGTATATAGTCCCCGTGAACTTCGGAAAGAAGATGCCGAAAGCCGCGTTTGTAATGCTCTGCGTCAGCAACGAGAGCATGATCAGGCCGGGCACGATAAACGCGCCGTAGCTGATCCCGTCGATCTGCGTCATGCGCGAGCCGATGGCCGCCCCGAAGACCACGAAATATAGCGAAGTCGAGATGACCGGCGAGACGATGCTCTGCAGCACCGTGCGCAGGGTACGGGCCATCTCGAACTTGTAGATCGCGCGAATCGCGTAGAAGTTCATTTCCCTTCTTTCACCAAATTGACGAAGATCTCCTCCAGCGAGCTCTGGCTGGTCTGGATGTCCCTGAACTTGACGCCCGTCCGGTTGAGGTCCGCGAGCAGGCCGGCGATGTCCGTGCGCCCGTTTTGTGTGTCGTAGGTGTAGACTAACTCGCCCCCGTCGGCCGAGAGCTCCAGGTGGTAGCCGGCCAGTTCGCCCGGAATCCCATCTATCGGGTCGTGTAGTTGCAGGGTCAACTGCTTCTTGCCGAGCTTGCGCATGAGTTCGGATTTTTCTTCGATCAGGATGATCTCGCCGTTGTCGATCACGCCTATCCGGTCGGCCATCTCTTCGGCTTCGTTGATGTAGTGCGTGGTGAGGATGATGGTCACGCCGTTTTCGCGCAGCCTACGCACCGTATTCCACATCTCCCGGCGCAGCTCGACGTCTACCCCGGCCGTCGGCTCGTCGAGAAAGAGGATCCGGGGTTCGTGCGAGAGCGCCTTGGCGATCATGACCCGCCGCTTCATGCCCCCGGAGAGCGTCACGATCTTGTCGTCCTTCTTGTCCCACAGAGAAAGGTCTCTGAGAACCTTTTCTACATATCCGGGGTCCGACGGTTTGCCGAACAGCCCACGGCTGAAGTTCACGGTGGCCCGGACGGTCTCGAACGAATCGGTCGTGAGTTCCTGCGGGACCAGCCCGATCATGGACCGTGCCGCCCGGTACTCGGAGATGATGTCGTGACCGTCGGCGAGAACGGTCCCCTGGCTGGGGTTGACGAGGCCGCAGATAATGCTGATCAAGGTAGTCTTACCGGCCCCGTTCGGGCCTAGCAGGGCGAAGATCTCGCCGCGCCGGATCTCCAGGTTGATACCTTTGAGCGCCTGGAAGCCCGAGTCGTAGGTCTTGGAAAGCTTCGATACAGAGACGATAGGTTCCAAGATCAGGTAGACAATCCGGGTATGTTCGTTCTTGGATCAGCGACGCACGCGCGCCGCTGGTAGGGTACGGCGTGACACCCGACGCCGCCGGACCTCTTATCAACCAGAGCCACCCTTTGTTTCTCCTCTCGTGCGTTTTGAGACGTTCTTTCGTTGTTCCGGCGACGTTTCGAGATCCACGCCTCCTACCCATAGTCTATGCGGAACCACCCAAGAACCCAAGCCTCTTTTTGGTTGCGGATGCCGTGACATCGCACCCGCGTCATAGTCGTGGCGGCGGGTCACGAGTTGGACAAGCGCGCCACAGTCCTACCGCGCCTTTCCAACAGAAACATCCACGCACCGGTAATAATGCTTGCCGGGAAGGTGGGAAACCGGGCCCCCGGAAGCATATGTGCTTTACTAACGGTAGTTTGTTGCTAACGGACATAGAGATAGAGCCCTCGTCCCACGAACACCCGCTCAAGCAGCACTCTTAGCTCCTTCGGCGGGGGCAGATCTGAGAACGCCCTCCAGTAGCGCCACAGCATCACCCACGGTTCCA
>JBBPZT010000009.1:0-9750 GCA_038198625.1 Rubrobacterales bacterium | reverse complement strand
GAACGAGACGATTCCAGATGGGCCGTTCGAGGCTATCTACTTCGGAAACACTTCGCACATGTACGGTCCGGATGAGAACCGGCGGCTGTTCGGGATGATGCGTGACTCGCTCGTCCCGGGCGGGCTGCTCGCGGTCCGGGAGTTTGTGCGCGGCATGAGCGAAGATGCGGCTCTTTTCGCCGTAAACATGCTCGTCACGACGGCCTGTGGCGGCACCTACTCGGCTAAAGACTACGAAGAGTGGCTCCTCGGGGCAGGCTTCGAGAGCGTCGAATTCGCGCCCGTGCCGGGACGCGGGACGCACCTCATACTGGCCCGCAACCCCGGATGAGCGAGGAAAAGACAGGAAGAAGCGGTGCGCGGACCGTAAGATGGGTTCGGCCCGCGTTGACCGTGGGCCTGATCGCCGCTTTGGGAGTCTTGTATCTCCTCTCGCAGAGTTTCAGGGGTGAGGTGAACCGGGCGGCCGAGGTGCTCGCGAGCGGCGATATTGGGGCCGTGCGGGACTACATACTCTCCTACGGGGCCTGGGCGCCGGTTATCTCCGCCGCCCTCATGGTGTTGCAGGCGCTGCTCGCTTTCCTGCCAGCTTTCATCATAGCGTTCGCCAACGGGCTAGCATTCGGGGCGTTCTGGGGCGGTATGTTGAGCCTCGGGAGCGCCGCGCTGGCGGCGGCGATATGTTTCGGGATCTCCCACGCACTCGGCCGGACGGTGGCCGAAACCATTCTCGGCAAGAAGAGCCTCGGGGCGACCGACCGCTGGTTCGCCCGCTACGGAGCCTACGCTGTCCTGTTCGCCCGCCTCATCCCGATAATATCCTTCGACGCGGTCTCTTACGCCGCCGGCCTGACGAGGATGAACTTCTTCAAGTTTCTACTCGCGACCACCGTAGGCATGGCCCCGGCAACCTTCGTCTACTCCTACCTCGGGCAACGCGCCCCGCAGTACATAGAACTCCTCCTCGTGGTCTTCGGCGTTATTGTCGCCGCGGGCGTGGTAGCCGCCCTGATCCGCCGCAGCCGGGGAAAGAAGATAGGTGCCTGAGTCTTCACTCTTCCGGCACCTGAAGCAAGGGATTGGCCTAGCGTAGTTCCTGATCCACGGCCGCGAGGAGCCGGCGCAGGTTGCGAGGGTTCTGCCCGAAGTCGTACTTACCGACTCGCGAGGCGCTCTCGAAGGTTGCCTCGGAGCCGTACTCGTGTTCCTGGATGCGGATGGTGATCTCGTCTTTGAAGTGAAAGATCGCGCTCTCGCGGAGGGCCTTGAACCCTCTTTCTCCGGAGAACTCGAGGGTCCACCGGCGGAGTTTCTCGATCGCCCGTCCTATAGGTTCCTGAAGCTCATCGGGCGGCACCGCGTAGAGGCGAGTGGCGCGCGCGGAGCTCATACTGGTTCGTTTGATCCCATTCATAGCGTGATCATTGTAGGACGATTTATCATATAAGTCATGAGGCTGACCCCAGAGATCCTCGAAACGTGTTACCGGGCCGGGGCTTTCCCGATGGCCGATGAGTACGGTGGGATAGGATTTTATCGTTCCAATCCTCGCTCCGTCCTGGAACTGGATGGGTTGCGTGTCTCGAAATCGCTGGCCCGCACTATCCGCAAGGGTATTTACGATGTGAGGGTGGATGGGGACTTCGAGGGGATTATCCGGGCGTGCTCCAACCGTCCGGAGACCTGGATAGACGAAGATATCATCCGCGCTTTCGTCGATTTCCACCGCGCCGGTAGGGCCCACAGCGTTGAGGCCTATAGTGACGGCGAACTGGTCGGTGGGCTCTACGGCGTCGCCCTCGGTGGGGCCTTTATGGGTGAGTCGATGTTCAGCAAGAGGAGCGACGCTTCCAAAGTATGCCTCGTTTACCTCGTGGAACGGTTGAAGGAGAGAGGGTATACGCTGCTCGATTGCCAGATCCAAAACGATCATCTCGCCCGGCTCGGCGCGGTGGAAATTCCTGAGCGAGAGTACCTTTTGCGCCTCTATTATGCGCTCCAACTCCACCGTACTTTCGTCTGAAGCTCGCGTTGGGTTGCAGGATGTCTTGGAAGGATGCGGCGCCGGAACCGTCCAGGCGTTAGGGCGTGGTAAGCTAGTTCAATGAACAGTAGATATGTGAATCTTGAGTGGAAGCCCGAACTAGAAAGACCCATTCTGATAGCCGGTTTCAGCGGCTGGAACGACGCGGCTGAGGCGTCGAGTGTCGCGATCAGCACGCTGATGGATTCCTGGGAGGCTCGCCGGTTCGGGAGCTTCGACTCCGAGGAGTTCTTCGATTACCAGGCCACGCGGCCACAGATCAACCTGACGGACGGGGTCACGCGCAGCATCGAATGGCCCGAGAACGTCCTGAGCGCAACGGTCCCGAGCCTTTCTGCAACTGGCGGGCGTGGGGTGGTGGTCGTCTCCGGCCCTGAACCGAACTTCCGCTGGCGCTCGTTCTGTGACGCCGTGGTCGAGCTAGCCAAGGAGATCAACGCCGAGTTGGTGGTGACTATGGGGGCGCTCTTGGCCGACGTGCCGCACTCGCGTCCGGTCGCCGTGTCGGCGAACTCGCAGGACCCATCCTTGCTGGAGAACCTCGACCTCTCGGCCTCAGGATACGAAGGACCGACCGGCATAACCGGCATCCTCCACGGCGTATGCGCGCAGAGCGGCCTGCCGTCGGTGAGTTTCTGGGCCTCTGTTCCTCACTACCTGCCCTCCGTGCCTTCGGCCCCGGCCGCGCTCTCCCTACTGGAGGAACTCTCTAACCTTCTCGGCGTTCAGGTGGATACTTCCAACCTCGAAAAGACTGCTACTGAGTATCAGGATCAGGTCTCGGCCGCCGTCTCCCAGGACTCGGACCTCTCTTCCTACGTGCGGATGTTGGAAGAGCGCTTCGACTCCCAGGCGCAGGGTGGCATGAGGGACCTCCCAACCGGCGACGACCTGGCACGAGAACTGGAAGGCTTTCTGCGCGACCAGCATCGCGAGGACCCGCCGGAAGAGTAGCCCGTCGGGACGGCCACAAAACGCTAGTAGATCAGGGCCAGGGTGAAGGTGGTGATGCTCGCTACCGCGAGTAGCCCTTGGGCGACGGCGGAGATCAAGTACCCCACGAATACGCTGCCTGCCGCCCGTGATGCCCGCCGCCAGTCTCCGCGACCGGAGCTACCATCGGGGATGCCCATGGGCTTGTTATCTACCATGGCTGGACTCTCCCGGTTCTTCTTTAGATACTCGCCGAGAAATACGCCGCCGATGGTCCCGAGGATGAGCCCGAAGAGGGAGCCTATCCCGAAGAATAGGAAACCCAATATGGTCCCGGTAATGCCCCCGACAGCACCGCCGATAGTTCCCCAGATGCTCGCGCCGAAGCGCCGGGTGCCGTAGGAGGTGCCGATGATATCCGCAACGAAGGCCAGGCGGCGAGGACTCCGAGTAGGATCAGGATCGGGACACCCACGGTCTCGAACTCCGTCAGGTAGGCATAGGATAGGGCTGCGAGGAATATGAGGGGGACACCGGGCAAACCGGGGACCACGCTCCCGAGCAGGCCGAGCGCCATAACCGCCAGCGAGACCCAGAGTAACGCTCCACCCAAAGCGGACTAACCTACCACGGGCAGCATCTTTTTCTTCGTGCCCGGTTCTCTTTTGCCCAGGGCGGCATTTAGGCTGCCGGACTTGTAGCCGGCGAGGTCCAGAGTTACGTATAGGAAGCCAGCGTCTCGAAGCTCGGTGGAGATCTCCTCTCGCATGGCGAAGGCCCGCTCCAGCTCTTGCGGTCCGACTTCCAGCCGGGCTATTTCGCCGTGGTGCCTGACCCGCACCTGGCGGAAGCCCTCCGTGCGCATGAACTCCTCGGCTCGCGCCACCTGCCGGAGCTTCTCCGGTGTGATCTCCTGCCCGTAGGGAAAGCGGCTCGACAGGCACGCCAGCGCGGGTTTGTCCCAGCTCGGAAGCCCCAGATGTCTGGCGAGCTCACGCACTTCATCTTTGCTCACGCCCGCCTTCGAAAGCGGCGAGATCACCCCGAGCTCCCGCGCCGCTTTCCTGCCGGGCCTGTAGTCGCCCTCGTCATCCTTGTTTGCCCCGTCGATAACGCAAGCGTAGCCGCGCTCTTTCGCCAGGTCGTCCAGGTCCGAGTAGAGTGTGCTCTTGCAGAAGTAGCAGCGGTTCGTAGGGTTACTGGCGTAGTCAGGGTTATCGAGTTCGCGGGTATCGACGACCAGATGCTCGACGCCCAAAGAGTCGGCGAACCCGCTCGCGAGGTCCAACTCAGAAGGCAGATACGTCTCGTTGTTGGAGGTGACGGCGAGTACCTTACCCTCTGGTAGCGCCCTCGCGGCGATGGCGAGCGCCAGCGAAGAATCGACGCCCCCGGAAAAGGCGACCAGCGCGCTACCGCGAGGCGCGATGATTGATTCGAGCTCTCTTAGTCTGTGCTCAAGGGTACTTGTGGAAGTGGTCTCCATCTCACGTCCTCTCTAGCTGGTGGTCCGGGAAAGCCATTCGATGGCCTCCTCCGCGCTTTTGTCCGGCGGAAACACCGGATAGAAAACTTTCGAGATACCGCCGTCGTCGATGATGAGCGTGAGCCGCTTTATGAGGGTCATACCATCGACTTCGAAGGTCGGCAGGCCGATGGCATTCGTAAACACGAGGTTCTCATCGCTCAACAGGTCGAACGGCAACTCCAGACGTTCTTTCGCCTCCCGTTGGTACTCTGTGTCCTGGGCGCTCATACCGAAGACCCGCGTACCGAGAGCCTGAAGCTCGCCGTGGTGGTCCCGGAACGAGCATGATTGCGGCGTGCAGCCACGGGCGCCGGGGATTTGATCCCATCCCTCCGGCAGTTCGCGGTTCGGCCTGCCCGTGAGCGGGTAGCAGTACACGACCGTCGTTCCGGAAAGGCTCGCGAGATCCACAACCACCCCGGAAGTAGCCATCAACCCCACGGATGGAACCTCCGCGCCAGGCAGATGGTCACAGGCCCCATCGTCTAAGGGAACCGGGAGGTCGGCCGGCAATTGATAGATGTTGTCAGATCTTGTCAAGAGGGTTGCCTCTCGGGGGCAGGCGTGGCGTTCCGCCGGTACACTTCGCCGCGACGTTCGTACTCCATCTCTGCTGCTATCTTCTTTGTGAGATCCGCTCCCCACTCGCGCTCGACGAGCCATAGCGCGAGGTCTATGCCCGAGGTCACGCTGCCTGACGAGAGCAGGTCTCCGTCGTCCACAACCCGCGCTTCGACTACTCCCGCGCCCTGTTCGCGCAACTCTTCGAGCGCTTCGTGATGCGTGGTCGCGGGGCGACCTTTGGTCAGGCCGGCAGCGGAGACCAGCATGCCGCCCGTACAAACCGAGGCAACGGTGGTGCCGCCCTTGTGTAATCGGGCTATGGCCTCGGGCAAATCTTTCCTCTGGGTTTCGGCCCAGGTTCCCTTTTCTGAGCGGTCGTTCCACCCTCCACCAGGAACCACGACGAGGTCCAAACACTCCTCCGCGCGGAGCTGACTGTCGGGACGAATACGGAGGCCGTGGTTTCCGGTAACTTCACTGGTCGGGCGCACGACCAGTAACCGGACGCAAAGGTCCGCGCCTAGTTGTGCTGCATTTGAGAGCACCTCGTAGGGACCTATCGCATCGAGTTCGTCGACACCGTCGAAGATCAGGATCGCGACTTCCATCTACGTTCTCTCCAGGACAACTGCTGCGTTGTGGCCGCCGACGCCCATGTTGGCGCAGATGGCGGCTTCGAGGTCCGGAACTTCGCGTGGCTCACCGACGACGTAGTCGAGGTCCGCGCACTCCTCGGCAAGGGTGTCGAGGTTGCGCATGGGGGGGATGGTCCGCTCTTTCATGGTCAGGGCGCAGATGGCTGCTTCTATGGCTCCGGCGGCGGCGAGCGAATGGCCGAGGGTTGATTTGGTCGCCGAGACCTTGACCTCCGCGTTTACCTGCTGCATCGCGCGGGATTCGGGACCATCCCCGGCGGCCGTGCCCGTGCCGTGGGGGTTGATGTAGCCGACCTGCTCTCCTTCGAGCCCGGCGTCCTTTACGGCTAGTTGCATCGCCCGGAGGACACCCCTTCCCTTCGGGTCCGGGTCGAAGAGGTGGTAAGCGTCGGTGGTGCGGCCGACGCCTGTTATCTTGGCGTAGGGGTCTGCGCCCCGCTTCTCGACGGAAGCGGCGCTCTCCAGGATCATCACGGCCCCGGCCTCGGCCAGGATGAACCCGGAGTGGTCGGCGTCGTAGGGGCGGCAGGCGCCCTCGGGGTCTTCGTTACGCCGGCTCATGGCGCGCATCGCTATAAAGCCGGCCATTATAACCGGGGTGATGGCGGCTTCGGCCGCGCCACAGATCACCACGTCGGCGTCGCCCCGGCGGATCAGGTCGTACCCTAGCGCCACGGCGTCTGTCCCGCAGGCGCAGGCGAGAGCCGGAGTCGATGATGGTCCCTGTACGCCGAGTTGGATGCCCACATGGGCGGTGGCGGAGTTCGGCATGATCTTGGTTACCGAGAACGGGTTGACGCGTGACGGTCCCTTCTCGTTTATGGTCCGCTGGGTCGTGTCCATGCTCGACACCCCACCGAGCCCGCTCCCGAGGATCAACCCGACCCGCTCGGGCCTCTCTTCCAGCTCTCCCCAGGCTCCGGCGTCTTCGAGGGCGAGCTTGGAGGAGGCCAGCGCCATCTGGGCGAAACGGTCCGTCCTCTGGATGACTTTGCGGTCCATGAATTCTTTCGGCTCGAAGTCCGTACACTCGGCGGCTATCCGGATGTCGAATCCCTCCGGGTCGAAAAGCGTGACCGGTCCCGCGCCGCTCTCGTTGGCCAGCAGCGAGTCCCAGAACTTCTCGCGGCCGACCCCTACCGGGCTGACCACTCCTATTCCAGTTATATAAGCCGCCGGGCGTCCGTTCTGCATCTGCCCCCCAGGTAGCCTTCCCGTCTAGTGAACCGTCTAACCAAGCTACAGAATCTTAGCACTCCCTACTCGCCTCTACTCCCGTTAAAGCTTTCTTCCTATTCCCGCCGATAACCCTCAAGCGGGTACAAGAGACCAGAGGAGGATGGATGAAGTTCTGGGTCCTGGCGTTCGGCGGCGAATATGCGGAGGCCAACCGGGAGATGACGATGACGACGGGAGAGTTCTGGGTCTCCTCAAACAGGATCCCCATCCTGCACGCGGAACCCGGCGACAAAGCGCTGCTGTACGCGGCCGGAGAAGGGTTCGTGGGACAGGCCGTAGTCGGTTCGTCCGCCAGGACCCCGTACGGTTCGGTTGGATGGTCCGGCAAGAACGAGCCTCAGTATGGAATCTCGGTCTCTGACATTCGAACCTTCAGCTCACCCATCCTCTACAAATTCCCCAAGAAAGGCCCGCATCCGAGCCTCGGCTTTCACCCCTATGCCCTGACCGGCGGGTTCCTGACCCTATCCGAAGAAGGCTTCGAGGACGTGCTCGGATGGACTAGGAGGGTAGAGCTTCCATCCACTGAAGTACCCGTTACGGAAACCGTCGCGGAGTCATCTCCAGAGATAATTCCAGAAGCATCTTCGGAGGCGCCGCAACCAGGGCGTTTCGCCGAGACGCGCCGAATCGTAAAGCCGTCCCAAGGAAAAGATCAAGGGAAGACGTGGGATCCGGGCTCATGGCAGAAGAGGGTCGCCGGTCAACACGCTTTGAAGGAAGGGCGAAAGCGGGCGGTGTTGTAGGGAGCGGCGGAGCTCGGGGCGGGCGCGTTCAAGCTCAAGGGCGTCGAGCGTTTCGCCCGCGAGAAGGTACGGGAAGCCGAGCGTAGTTGGGTGGCCGGAGGCAGGGCCGAGGAACAGGTTGGTGTCGCGCTGGAGCAGTTGCGGGAGCATGGCTTCTATTTGTTTCACGACGTGTCACTGCCCGGGATCGGGAACGTGGATCACGTCGTCCTCGGGCCGCCGGGTTTCTTCGCAATCGAGACGAAGAGCCACAAAGGGCGGGTCGAAGGAAAGGGCGGAAAGCTGCTGATAAACGGGTATCCGCCGGAGAAAGACTTCGTAAAACAGACGTGGAGCGGCGCTTTCCGGATTCGGGGGATCCTGGGCGCGGAGGTCGTGCCCCTTCTCTGCTTCACGCGGGCTTTTGTCACGGGACGACTCCGCGTTAGAGGGGTGCGGGTGTTTCCGCTCCGCTGGCTTGCCGGGGAGATCCTGGAGCGCGAGCCATCCCGGTCCCCAGAGGAGGTAAAGGTAGCCGTCAATGCCCTCGGTAAGGCAACCGGTTGCTACCCTTCGGCAGGACCCACACTTCACCCCTGAAGCCGGGCTTGGTACCGGTGACTTTCCGCTATGGGATGGCGAAGCGGTCGCCGCGACAACGATTCTTACGGGGCGAGCAGGGCGGCTAGATAAGCCGGACGGAGGGCGTTGGTGGCCGGAGTATAGTCACCCAGGGCCGCTTTGATCTCATCCGTCTTCCCTCTCCTGGTTTCGAGCCGCTTCAGCGCGTAGCCTAGCGCGGGGGGCCAGGCCAGAGCGAGTTGCACGAGGGTGGTCAGACGTTCTTTGCCGGCGAAGGCGTTGCGGCGCGCCTGCTCGTAGCCCTCTGGTATGTCGTCTCCCGATTGCAGGCTAGCCTCGATCGCGCTAGACGCGAGCTCCGCGCCTCTGAGGGCCCGGAAGACTCCTTCACCGGTGAACGGGTCGAAATACCCGGCCGCGTCGCCGACCAGCAGGTAGCCGGGGCCCGCCGTCCGTGCGACGCGCCGGGCTAGAGGGCCGATGCCCATGACCTTGCCGACGCGGTGGGCTCCCGCGAGCCGTTGCGCGGCGCCGGGCACATCGTCGAGCTTGAGGGCAAAGTAGTCTCCGGTGCTCTCGCCT
This sequence comes from Rubrobacterales bacterium, assembly GCA_038198625.1. GTDB lineage: Bacteria > Actinomycetota > Rubrobacteria > Rubrobacterales > Rubrobacteraceae > JBBPZK01. The sequence goes on along the minus strand of JBBPZT010000009.1, from coordinate 897 downwards.
CGTTCCTTATCGCCGAGCGGGGTAACGAGTCCGGCTACCAGGAGTCCTCCGCCGACCGGCGCGAGACCGCAGTAAGCACCATCTCCCACGTGCATCTCGCCCAGTCCCGAGGCCAGAGGCCCGAGGTCCGCGTCAGCCGCCGGCTCGAAATGAGCGTGCAGACCCAGCCGGCGAGGCCAGCGGACCGGAAGACCGAGATCGAGAGAGCGCGCCACGACCGAGTGACGACCGTCCGCCCCGACCACGAAGCGCGCGGTAACGACACCGCTCGCGACTTCGGATCCGTTTCCCCCTCGTCCCACCCGAACCCCCGAAACCCGACCGTTCTCGTCACAGTGCACCCCGGAGACCGCCACTCCTTGCTCGACCCGCACGCCGCCCTCGCGGGCGTTCTCGACAAGCGCGGCGTCGAAGTGGTAGCGACGGATGCCGAGCCCGCGACGCCCCCCAGTTTGACCCGCACTCAAACCTGCGGGGCCGGAAGGATAGGTGAGCTCGAAGGAGGACCCGCGAGCTCGGATCCACATGCCTCCTGGACGCTCGTGTTCGCTGGCAAGCACCCTTTCGAGTGCTCCCAGCCGCTGGAGCGCGTCCACGACCCCTGGACTGTAATACTCGCCGCATGGCTTCTGACGTGGGAAGTGGCCCCGCTCCAGGAGCAGGACGTCCCTGCCGCGGGCGGCCAGGTGGGACGCGGTCGCCGCCCCGGCTGGTCCACCGCCAACCACTATCACTTCCACGTCTGGCGAGTTGCTGTCCTTCACCGCTCTCCATCCTGATTTCGTATGCTGTAATGGCGTCCTCCGCTGGGCGGTATAGTCATCGCGACCCGGTATCCAGGTATACCCACGAAACGTGGCTCCGGCAGTCCGGCGCTCCGGACGAGGCTCCGCATCT
>JBBPZT010000008.1:0-2526 GCA_038198625.1 Rubrobacterales bacterium | reverse complement strand
GGCTCCGGGCTGCTGGACCGGGTCTTCATACTAGCCGTGGTCGGGGGCGCTTCGCTCGCAGCCTACCTCGGTGTCGCGATCCTGCTCAGGGTCGAGGAGATGAAATCGGCGATCACCCTATTGCTCCGGCGAGGCGACACGGTAACGGAGAGTTAGCTGAAAAGCTCCGGTTTCCTGAAGTTTCCTGAAGCGACTGGAGGGTATGTTAAGCTTTTCGGGCTCGAAAAACGAGGCGTAGCTACGAAGATGAGAGGAGGTTGGCGTGCCGAAGGTCCGGTTTGCGGCGGATACAGAAGGGAAACTCGAGGCACTGCCGCCTCTGCGCGAAATGTCCTTCGGGCCGGTTGGGGGGTAGGCCATGAAAGCAGTAGTAAAACAGGTGGAGGACGTGCACCTTCCGGGTATCGATCGGTTGCGTACCCTCGTGTACCCTCACTATCCAGGAGCTTACGATACCGGGTGGCACGCCAAGGTCTGGCGCTGGCTCTCTAGCCACCCGGCAGCGGAGGAGATGCGCCGTTGGGTGCTGGTCACCGAAGAGGACGAGGTAGTGGGGCATCTCGCGGCGACGCCCCAGTATTACCGGATCGGCGGCCGGAGGGTAGTCGCCCACACCCCGGCCGACTATCAGGTGCTCCCCGAGTACGGGTTTCAGGCACTCTCCCTAATGCGTACCTTCTTCCGCAACGCCGAAAACTGCGTAGCGTGCGATATGATCCCCGCCGTTATCAGCGTCGAGGAGCGGCTCGGGGCCGGGAATGTAGGCAAGCTCCGGTACGCGGCGAAGATGCTCGACGTGTCGAGGCTGCCGGCGCCGCCCATACCCGCTCCGCTGCAGAGGTTCCTCAAACTCCAACAGGAAGCGGCTCCCGCCCAAGCGCCCGCGCGCGGGTACGGCGGGTACGCGAGCCGGGTAGGCGGTGACGAGGAGATCAGGCAGGGGATCGAACCGCCGCCGGTACATCCTCGCGCGCCGATCCCGCAGCCGGTCAAGGAGGTCCTGAACCGGGGACTCGGTGTAGTCGATGAGGCCCTCGGTGGTGCTTTTGGAGGCGGGTTCAAGGTAGTCGAACTCGACCATTTCGATGAGAGTTTCGACGAGTTCTTCGAAAAGGTCGCCGCAGTGGTCCCCTGCACGCCGGAGAAGGACGCTGCCTTCTTGAACTGGCGCTACAAGGGTATCTCCACCATCGCCCCGGTGACCGTCCTCGGGGTTAGGGGAGAGGAGGAGCTCCTCGGGTACGCAGTCCTTAAGGTGGCGACAGCCGGGCCGGACGAAGGTAAGGATAGCGGTATACTCGACCTCACGACGCTTCCGGGACGCCACGACGTGGCGCGGGCGTTGCTGCGGGAGACGGTCCGCCACTTCAGACGGATAGGGGCCCATATCATCCGGTACAGGTTCATGAGCTCACCGACCACGCCCCGCAAAGAGGACCTGATGCGATTCGGGTTCTTCCACCGCGATAGCAGACGCAATACGCTGTTGGCGAAGTTCGCGAGCAGCGAGTTGGATAAGATAGCCCGGAACGCCGATAACTGGTCGTACGGCATCGGTGACGGAGAAGCGACTTTTTGGGCCAGGTAAAAAGATAAACAGGAGGTAATAACGATGGATATCAGCACGAGTAACGTAACAGCCGAGATCCGCGGCTGGCTACAGGAGAACGTAACCGGAAGCCGGGAGATACCGGACGACTATCCCCTGATCGAGAGCGGCGTCTTGACTTCGCTCCAGACGGTGGAACTGGTGATGTTCATGGAGGACAGATTCGACATCAGCGTCGAGGACGACGAACTGGACGAGGAGAACTTCGAGTCCATAAAGTCCATCGCCGGGCTGGTGACGAGTAAGACCGCGTGAACATGCGCCCTGAATTTACCCTGCACGACTTGCTCCACAACTCAGTGGAGCGAGATCCCGGCAAGGTCGCGGTGGTAGACGGCAAGACCGAATATACCTATGAGGACCTGGACCGCCAGAGCGACGCCCTCTGCGCGGCGCTGGCCGGAGAAGGTGTCCGCAAGGGCGCCCGGGTGGGCATCCTGATGGAGAAGTCCTGGGAGGCCATAGTGGCGATGCTCGCGGCTTCCAAAGCCGGGGCCGCCTACGTGAACGTAAACACCCTACTCAAGACCCCACAGATAGAGTACATAGTCGAAGACTGCGACATCCGCGTCATGATCGGCGGCTCCTCAAAACTCCGGGAGCTGGAGTCGGTGAAGCTCGACGCGGCCTTCTACAAGGGCGACGAGCCCGAAAACACCGTCGCCAGGACCTCGACGGACCTCGCGGAGGCCTTGCGCGGAGACGGTGATCCGGCAGGAATACAGGTCTCGGAGATCGACCTCGGGACTATCCTGTACACCTCCGGTTCCACGGGGATGCCAAAGGGCGTGGCCACGAGCCAGCGCAACCTGGTGGCCGGGGCCCAGATCGTCTCGGACTACCTCGGCAACACCGCGGAAGACCGCATCCTCTCGGCGCTCCCACTCAACTTCGACGCCGGGATGAGCCAGTTCACG
>JBBPZT010000007.1:0-3014 GCA_038198625.1 Rubrobacterales bacterium | reverse complement strand
GTAGCCCAGCGTGGGAGGGCGAGTGTCATCAGTGTGGCTTTGGAACTGCTCGACCATTTGCGGGACTTACCGTCCTCTTGCTTGCCAAGTTCTTCAGCCAGCGGGTAGGTGGGTATGCGTCAGCCGTCATCCGTTGGTCGAAGGTGCAGACTACGTCCAGGTCCTCTGGCTTCATGGAGCGTAACCCGGATGAGGCGTGCGTTGAGATCGGAGCTGGCCCGCTGAACTGTTGGTAGTGGGTCTCCACGGTGAAGCCGAGCTTTTCGTAGACGGGCCGGCCCAGATCGGTGGCGGTCAGCACCAGCGTGCGGCACCCGGACCCTCGGAGGCGGTCCATCACGGCGCGGGTCAAGGCGGTCCCGATGCTCCGCCCACGATGGTTTTCCGAGACGACGATAAAGCCGATCCAACCAGCCGCGCCGTTGCGGGTGCCGAAGCCGGTGCCGATGACCTCGCCACCCTCCTTGGCCACGAGCGCGAGGCATTGCGGGTGCTCGACGAAGAAAGTGTAGTCTCTCGTCAGGTCCGACCATCCGACCTCGCGGGCAAGCGAGACCGCCGGAGGAATGTCTACGTGGCCCATGTCTCTTATCTTCACGGACGGTTCAGTTGAGGTCCGGCTTCCCGAGGTCGAAGAGGTTGTCCTCCCGCCGCTCTTGCTGGAGCGCTTCTATTAGCTCGTCGAGCCCGCCCATCCGGACCTTCATGCCCCCGGACTCCGTCGCCGGCGGCGGGTTGAGGGCGACATAATCTACGGTATCCCGGTACGAACCGAGCGTTGCTATAAGCTCCGATGTTGAGACCTCTACTGCTTCCCACGCCGGTCTGAAGCCGGTGGAGGAGAGGAATGCTCCGGCTTTCATTGTGGAGTCGAAGAGCGGAAGGGCGCTCCTGTCGTCCACGGAGACGGCGAGCGGTTCGCCATGCCGGTCTCCTCGCTCGAAGAGGAGTACGTAGGGTGGGCGGGGTAGCTCGCTGGAGGCCAAGCTCAGGAGGGTCTCGGGGCCATCGTGACGAGGAGAACGAGGTTCTCCCGGGTGTCGTTGCGAACGCCGTGGGGGTGTCCGGCGCGGGCGATCACCGCGTGCCCCGCGCCGAGGTCTTGCTCCTCTTCGCCGATGGTGAAACGCGCCGTGCCTTCCAGGACGTAGTAGATCTTATCCAAGCCTTCGTGGGCGTGGACTTTCTGGCTCTGGCCGGGCAGGAGGCAGTAGGTGTCGTAGAAGAGGTACGGCGAGTCGAAGAGGCTGTTCTTCCGCATCTTCTCCTCGGAGAAAGCTACGTGCTCGGATATCCGTCTGCTCTCCAAAAGCTATTCCTCCCGGCGTCGTTTCAGGGTTCTCTATCCTCTCAATTTAACATCCTCCCGAGTATGCGGCGGGCTCTGGTATGATGCGGTGCTTGTGAGAGGAGTTGGTACATGATGTTTCCACGAGTAGTACTGGAGCTTCCCGGATGGGTCGGGGAGTTTCTCTCCGAAGAGCGAACCTATACGAACGCCGAGGATCGGATGCGGCTGGTAGTGGAGCTTGCTCGCCGCAACGTCCTTCAGGGGACGGGCGGGCCTTTCGGGGCGGCGATCTTCGAGAGGGCTTCGGGACGGCTGGTCGCCCCGGGCGTGAACATGGTCGTGAACTCCGGATGCTCCGTCGCCCACGCGGAGATGGTGGCGATCATGGTCGCCCAGCAGCGCATCGGAAGCTTCGACCTCGGTGGTGAGGGACAACCCGCCCACGAACTGGTTACGAGCACCGAGCCGTGCGCCATGTGCCTCGGCGCCACGCCCTGGTCCGGTGTCTTCGGCCTCATGTGCGGCGCCCGAGATGAGGACGCCGCGCGGGTCGGTTTCGACGAGGGCGCGAAACTATCGGACTGGATACTCTCGCTGGAGGAGCGCGGCATCTCCGTGACGCGGGACGTTCTCAGGGATGAAGCGGCGGCGGTGCTCCGGGAGTACGGCGAGAGAGGTGGTGAGATCTACAACTCCCGCCAGGGCGAAACCTGAGCGGCTAGAGCCTGAACTCCTTCGGGAACTCCGTCAGGTTGCGGCAGCCGTCTTCGGTGACGACGACCAGGTCTTCTATCCTTACGCCACCTACGTCAGCGTAGTAGAGGCCGGGCTCGACGCTCACCACGTCGCCGGATATAAGCTCCTCGTCGGAGATGGAGATTCGTGGGCCTTCGTGGATCTCCAACCCCACGCCGTGGCCGGTGCCGTGGATGAAGCCTTCCTGCAAGGGCTCGCCTTCTTTCTGGTCGTGCACCAGAGTCTTGTAGCCTTTATCGTGCAGGACCTCGGAGACTTTACGGTGCACGTCCCGGCCGTTGACGCCCGCCCGGATCATGCCTAGCGCCGCTTCCTGGCTCTCCAGGACCGCGTCGTACATCTCCTGCAACCCTTCGTTCGGCTCGCCCTTCACGAAGGTGCGGGTCATGTCGGCGTAGTAGCGGCTCGTCTGGTCTCTCGGGAAGATGTCGAGGATTATGGACTCGCCCGCCCGCAGCGGACCGTGGCCCCTGTCGTGCGGATCCGCCGCCTGGGAGCCACCCGCGGTTATGGTGCCCTCCGCGTCACAGCCGCGCCGCAATAGCTCGCTGTCTATCACGTAGCGGAGCCTCTCGCTCGTCAGGGTCTCACCGTCCCAGACCAGCGTGCCGTTCTCGGCCACCTCGGAGTTGCGGAGTATCTCCACCGCCTGGGCGCAGGCGGCTTCGACGTCCCTCTGGGTCTTCTCGATACTGGAGACCTCTTCCTCCGTCTTGGAGCGCCGGAGGTCGGCGAATAGCTTCGCCTCCGGCGTGACTTGTAGGCCGCGGGCGCGAAGCTCGTCAGCGTAGATGACGCCCAGAGTGGGGGGGACTGCTATCGAGCCGGTCCCGAGTTTCTCCAGGAGGCCGGCGGCTGCTGCCGCCATCGCCCGGCCCCCGCTCTTCAGCTCGCGGGAGAGTTTTTGCACACCCAGCTCGTCGAAAGAGAGGACCTCGTCGGCGTGGGATTGTTTCTTCGCGCGCCC
>JBBPZT010000006.1:0-19056 GCA_038198625.1 Rubrobacterales bacterium | reverse complement strand
TAGTTTCGTGCCCCGACCGGCGCGAGGTGCCGCTCGCCGATGCGCGGCACCAAATCGATCGTGACCCGCGTGTACCAGACGTCGTCGGGGAAGATAAAGACCACCGGCCCCTCCTCGTGCCGCCGGGTGCAGGCGTTACGAAGGACGGTGGAGGGTGAGAAACCGTGCAACTCGACCTCTTCGCGGAACCTCTCGAAGAGCTCTCCCCCACCTTTTGCGCCGCAGCGTCCCTCGCCCGGCGTGGCGCACACAAATATCTGCTTCTGCATTACCACGCGCTAGGGTTTACGCCAGCTTCCCCGCACGGGATTGCTGTTCGAGGTCTCGTTGGACTGATTTGTGTGGACACGGCAAGAGTCTACAACGCGTGGTGATTGTCGCAACGTGGACACGAGGTTTTAGTGCCAAAGGACCCAGGATCACATCCACGTTGCGCAGTCAAATCGCCCAAGTAGATTGGTGTTGGCTCAAGGGACCTCATACCTAGTCTGGCCGTCTGCCCCGTGACACTTTTTGAACTTCTTACCACTGCCACAAGGACAAGGCTCGTTTCGCACCACCTTCCTACTCGCTCTGACCTGTCCAGAATAGTCATTCGGTGCCCCTCGTGGGACCGTGGCGGTACGAAATTGCGAGGCAGGCGCTGGCGTCTCCACCGTGATGTTGTTGATTATCTGATCGGCCTTGATCTGCATAGGACCTTCCGCTTGCTTCGCCTGCGAAATCGTCTGCACGACCATGAGGGCTAGCATGATGTACGCAGCGATGTCGGCGGGCGCTTTAGGCACAAGGAGCTTGGTAAGTTGTTGGCCCCAGCTAGGAAACTCCTGCTCTATGGAGCTTTTCACTTCTTCAAAGTCTGCATTCTGATCTCGAGCTTTGCGGAGGATTCCGGCTAGCTTCTCCAAGTCCGCTACCGTCTGTTCAGGACCTTCCAAAAGCTGAATCGTGTTCTCGACTATATCCCACGCTCCGCCTAACTGACGGCCATTTGCGCCGCAGACAGGACAGAGACGACCCGCAGGACCGGAAGGTACAATGAACGTGACATTAACTCCCGTCCCTCCAGCGTCGAATCCCGTTCCAGAAGGGTACAAGTACCCACAGTTGTTGCAGACGGCTGGTATGTCAGGCATTAGCGAAGAGCGTAGCCCTAGCCCTTTCTTGCCTCGATATGACCTTCGCCATGATCCTCCTCTGCTTGGCCGTATCGAAAGTATCTCCGAAGTTTCGCGAGCCTAGAAGGCGGTGGCGGAGATGTCCGTCTCTACGCGCTCCCCTATGCGGCGGGCGGTACCGCTCTCTTTTGCTGCTTCGGCGACGGTCTCGGCGACGGCCGGGGCTACTCGCTCGTCGAAGACGCTCGGGATTATGTAGTCTTCGGAGAGACTCTCTTCGGGTATCACGTTGGCTATGGCTTCGGCGGCGGCGAGTTTCATGCTCTCGTCTATCTCGCGGGCCCTTACATCCAGGGCGCCCCGGAAGATACCGGGGAAGCAGAGGACGTTGTTGATCTGGTTCGGGTAGTCGCTGCGGCCGGTGGCGATGATCCGGGCGTGCCCGAAAGCGTCCTCGGGGCTTATCTCCGGGTCGGGGTTCGCCATCGCGAACACGATTGGGTCTTCGTTCATGAGATCCAACTGCTCGACGGAGAGCACGTTCGGGGCGGAGAGCCCGAGGAAGAGGTCGGCCCCTTCTATCGCCTCGGTGAGACCGCCGGTCTTTCCTTCGGAATTCGTGTTTTCGGCGAACCAGCCCTTGGAGGTGTCGAGCGACCCGCGGCCCTCGTAGACGATGCCTTTCCGGTCGCAACCGACGATGTTGGTGGCGCCTGCGGACATCATGATCTTGGCGCAAGCCACCCCGGAGGCCCCGACGCCGTTGACGACTATCCGGAGGTCTTCTATCTTCTTACCGACGATCTTGAGAGAGTTTATGAGCGCCGCGAGCACCACGACCGACGTGCCGTGCTGATCGTCGTGGAAGACGGGGATGTCCAGCTCCGCTTTTAGCCGATCCTCTATCTCGAAGCAACGCGGGGCTGAGATGTCCTCCAGGTTTATGCCGCCGAAGCCAGGGGCTATGTTCTTGACCGACGCGATGATCTCCTCCGGGTCCTTGGTGTCCAGGCAGATCGGGAAAGCGTCAACCTCGGCGAACTGCTTGAAGAGCGCCGCCTTTCCCTCCATCACCGGCATCGCCGCCCGCGGCCCTATGTCCCCGAGCCCGAGAACAGCGGTCCCGTCGGTGACGACCGCCACGGTGTTGCGCTTGATGGTCAGGTTGAAAGCCCTCTCGGGGTCCTGGGCGATGGCGCGGCAGACCCTGGCGACACCCGGCGTATAGACCATCGAGAGGTCGTCGCGGGTCCGGATCGGGTTTTTGGAGCGGACTTCTATCTTGCCCCCGAGGTGGAGCAGGAAGGTCCGGTCGGAGATGTTGACTACCCGAACCTCGGGCATCTCGTCTACCGTGGAGACTAGCTGCTGGCCGTGCTCGGAGTCGCGGGCGTTGATCGTGATGTCCCGGATGGATACGTCCTGTCCCATCCGCACGATGTCGACAGCCCCGACCATCCCGCCGGCTTCCCCCACGGTAGTGAGGATCTGGCCGAGAGAACCGGTCCGGTGCGGGAACTCCACCCGCAAGGTCATGCTGTAACTCGCGCTAGGTATCTTCTCCATCTGATACGCCTTTCCCCTGGTTGTACGTCCTCCACTGACGCGGATTTTATTCCAGCTCCCTACGCAAAGATAGAGGCCCACACCGGTTCTTTACAAATACCTCCGCCTCTAAACCGGCAGGTACCCGGAGTCTTCGGGGAGATCCGTGCCCGGCAGCGCATCCCGGCGGGTGAGGAACCACCAGCCCATCTCCGAACCGGCGCCCGATTCCTCCGCCGCCTGCTCCAATCCGCTCTTTAGCTCGCCCAACAACGGTGGTCGCTCACCGTAGGAAACCATCTCCATCTCCGCCGCGAGCGCGGCGTCCACGAACTCTCCCCAACGGACCGAAGCTCGGCCTGGAACATACTCCTCAGGAGGACGGGAAAAGGCTAGCTTCACCTCCTCCGGCAACGGGGTCTCCCCTATCGCCTCGGCCCGTTCTTCCCGCAAGGCAGTCTCCCCGCACTCTTTGAGGTAGCGTCGTGCGGCGAACAGCAGGAGCCTTGAGGGAACCGTCTTCTTGGTCCACGAGCCACCGACTACTTCCCAGTTAATAAAAGAACCGCCGTAGAGTTCCGCGAGATCCATACCAGCTATAGTACCCGCTCTCCGCGTTTTGCCGATGCCGTCACGGGATCAGCGGTCGCGGGCCAACGGGGCGGAGCGGTGCTAGGATAGGCCCCATGCCAGACCTCACGTGCACGTCGCGACGCATAGGAGACTACGAGAGCCGTACGGAGGAGTACGAGCTGTCCTTCGCGCTCGGCGACACGGAGCCACGCAAGCTGGAGGTAAAGTACCAGGCAGCGCGGGCGTTCGAGATCAACGCCGCCCTGGACTCCGCCGTCGAAACGGCCAGAGAAGCCATCTCGGTCTCCAACCCGGACCTCGCCGGCAAACCAACCGACGAATCCCTCGCCAAGTTTAGCTGGCGGGCGGTGCAGTCCGTCAAGTACGACGAGGGCGCGTCCAAGACCTCCCATCTACCTCTCTAGCTCTACCGCACCGGGTTCGGCTAGGCTTCACGGGTGTCATCGGTTCACAACCGCGAGCAGCTCCTCCAGCGTGACCCGCCCCTCGTAGAGAGCCGTGCCGACGACCGCCCCAACCACGCCCTCGATCTTCGAGAGCGCGGCCACGTCCGCGGCGTCCCGCACCCCGCCGCTGGCGATAGTCGGGATGATATCGGCTACGGTTGCGGTCTCCTGCACCGCCGCCCCACCGTCCATGCCGTCACGACCGATGTCAGTGTAGAGGACCGACGAGACACCATCGGCGGCGAGTTCCCGCGCCAGTTCGAGAACCTCGACGCCGCTGGCCTCGCTCCAGCCGTGGGTCGCCACTATACTGTCCCTGGCGTCCACGGCGACTACTAGCGCCTCCCCGACCTCCTCGACGGCCCTCTGCCTGAGCTCCCTATCCCCCACAGCCGCGGTACCCATCACGACACGGCCCGCGCCGGCGGAAACTACAGCCCGCAAATCTTCGAGAGTTCGTACCCCGCCTCCGACCTGAACCGGTACGCTCACAGCGCCGGAGATATCCCGTATCAGGGAGAGTTGCGCCGGGTGGCCGGCCTTCACCCCGTCGAGGTCCACGACGTGTATGGCTTGAGCACCGCGCTGCTCCCACTCCCGGGCGCGGCCAACCGGGTCGGCGTCGTACTCTTTGGAGCGGTCGAAGTCGCCTTGCTTGAGGCGCACGCACTTCCCGCCGCGCAGGTCTATGGCCGGGAAGACAGTGAAGCCCGTCACAAGCCCCGCGCCCAGGCCAGGAAGTTCTCGTAGAGCGCGAGACCCGCCCGGCTACTCTTCTCCGGATGGAACTGGACAGCGACCAGGTTCTCCCGGCCGACAGCCGCGCAGAAAGGCCCGCCGTAATCGGCCGTGCCGAGCAAGTCCCCAGGCTCAGCCGGGTCCGGATAGTAAGAATGGACGAAGTAGAATGCCTCACCGTCCAGCCCTTCGAGCACCGGATGCTCCCGTGCGAGGTAGAGCTGGTTCCAGCCCATGTGCGGCACCTTCAGGTTGCCGACCTCGAAACGGCGCACCGTCCCCGGCAGGATTCCGAGACCCCGTGCCTTCGGCGACTCCTCGGAGCCCTCGAAGAGCACCTGCAGCCCCACGCACACCCCGAGGAAAGGCTTTCCACTTTCGTACGCTTTACGGCAGGCGTCATCCATCCCTCGCTCCCGAAGCTTCTCCACGCAATCCCCGAAAGCCCCGACGCCCGGCAAGACTATGGCGTCCGCCACCGCCACGCGTTCCGGGTCGGGCGTAAGGTCCACCCGGGCCCCGACTTTCTCCAGAGCGCGCGTCACCGAGAGTATATTGCCCGCATCGTAGTCCACTACGGCGACTTTCAGGGTCTCAGGCATCGGACATCGGTCCTTTAGAGGATGCCGGCAACGCCGGCAACACTTCCAGCCGCACCAGTTCTTCCCGGAGCTTGTCGGAGTTTTGGAACTCTATCGCGATAAAGCCCAGGTCCTCGGCGGCGAGCACGTTGGGACGTGAGTCGTCTATGAACACAGTCGTGGCGGGGTTCAGGCTGGTCCGTTCGATCAGGACGTCGTAGATCTCTCTGTCCGGTTTGATCGCGCGCTCCTCTCCAGACACGATGATGTCGTCGAACCACTTCAGAAAATCGTATTGTCGCCGGGCGAGCGGAAAGACCTCGGCCGACCAGTTCGTCAGAGCATATAACGGGAGTCCCGTACCTCTCACTTCCCGGAGGACTTCGACACTCCCCGAGATAGGTCCGTAGAACATCTCGTCCCAGCGCCCGTAGTAAGACAATATCTCGCGCTCGTGTTGCGGGTACCAGGATAGCAGGAGCGCGGTCGCGTCCTCTATCTTGCGTCCCCGATCCTGCTCTATATGCCACTCGGATGTGGCAACCGTCTTCAAAAAGTCTTCCATCTCTACTTCGTTGGTGAAGACCTTACGATAGAGGTAACGAGGGTCCCAGTCGATCAAGACGCCCCCAAGGTCAAATACGATCGCCCCTACCCCATCGCCGCGGTCAACCAAGTTAGTCGATCACCCCTTTCGTGGAGGCACTGCCGGAGGAACGCGGGGCCACGCCCTCGCGCAGAGCAACAGCCAGAGCTTTCACACCCGACTCGACCTTGTGGTGGGCGTTTGTGCCGTAGTGGCAGTTGAGGTGGAGGGTGAAACGACCGTACTGGGTGAAAGCCCGGAGGAACTCCTCGAAAAGCTCGGTGTCGAAGGTCCCTATCTTCTCTGGCATCGGCCCCAGGTTGCAGGTGAGGTGCGAGCGACCGCCGAGATCGACCACGGCGGTCGAGAGGGCTTCTATGAGAGGTGTGCTGGCGTCGGCGAAACGAATCAGGTCCGACCGGTCTCCGAGGGCTTCGTCGAAAGCCCGGCCCAGGACGAGGCCAGTATCCTCGACGGTGTGGTGATCGTCCACCCAGGTATCGCCCTTTGCCTCCACCTCGAGGTCCATGCCGGAGTGGTGGGCGAGCAGGTGAAGGAGATGGTCCAGGAAACCAACGCCGGTTGCGATCTCCGTCTTTCCTTCACCATCGAGTTCCAGGTTCACCCGGACGGAAGTCTCTCCTGTTTTGCGTTCCGCACTGCCGCTTCGTGTCATGGTCTCGTCTCCAGGTAGATCAAAGGTCCTTCGAGAAATGGTAGCTGGTGATCTTCATGTCTTCACGGAAATAGAACCCGTGCGCCCGATGGCGCTGGACGCCCGAATCGAGTTGTAGCTTCGCGCAACCGCTCCGCTCCGCTTCTCCAACAAGCCAATCCATCATCCGCCTGCCGTGGCTGCCGGAACGGGACTCTTCATCCGTGACAAGGTCATCCACGTAGAGAATCTTTCCATAGGCCAACAACTCGCGGACCCTGAAACCCGCCACACACCGCACCTTCTCACCTTCGAGAACGGCGACCAGCCGGTACCCCTCGGAAGCCCGCATCCGTCGCACCATCTCCGGGTACTCGCCTTCCTTCAGGTGCGAGCGAAGCTGCTTCATAACATCGAAGGTCGCCAGGACCTCCGGGTCGGAGATCATCTCTTTTATCTCCACGGGCTCCACGCTACGTTTTGCCGATCCGCACGGAGACGCTACCGGCGTGGTTCTCGAAGCCCTCCAAAAGCGCGAGCCGTTCGACGTGAGGCCCGAGGTCCCGCAGAGCCTCCTGGGTGTAGTGGATGTAGTTCGTACGGGCGGTGAAGTCGTGGGTGCCTAAAGGAGAGGCCCAGGAGGCGGCGCCTCCTGTGGGTAAGGCGTGTGAGGGTCCGGCGGCGTAGTCACCTAAAGCCACGGGGCTGAAGTCGCCTATAGCGACCATCCCGACTTCGCGTAGGTCGTTCAGGACGGCCTCGTGGTCTTCCGAGATGATGTGCGCGTGCTCCGGGGCGTAGAGGTTGGAGAGCTCGGCGGCGTGCGAGAGGTCCCGCACCCGGACTAGGGTTATTAGCCTGGCCGGTTCGCCGGTGAGGAGCGGTTCGACACCCTCGATCAGCTCCTCGCTCGGGGAGAATAATATCGCTGAGGCGCCGGAGAGGTGTTCGGCCTGGGCCATCAGGTCTCGGGCGACCCGTTCCGGGAAAGCACCAGCGTCGGCGATAACAACCACCTCGCTCGGCCCCTGCGGAGCGTCCACCCCAACCACCCCGAAGACCTCCAGCTTGGCCGCCGTCACGTAGTCGTTGCCGGGACCGACTACCTTGTTGACCGCCGGGATACTCTCCGTACCGTAAGCCATCGCACCTACCGCCTGCGCCCCCCCGACAGCGTATACCTCGTCGAGGCCGAGCAGGCCCGCCACCGCCAGCAGGTGACGGTTAACCCGGCCATCCGGGCCCGGCGGGGAGCAGACGCAGACCTCCGACACGCCCGCAACCTGGGCCGGTACCGCGGCCATTACGAGCGTGCTCGGGTACGCCCCGTGCCCGCCAGGCACGTAAACCCCGGCCCTGCGAAGCGGCCGGATCCTCTGCCCCGTCGTCGCCCCACCACGGCTCATCTCCCAAGAACGGTCCATCTCTCGTTTGTGGAACGCCCGGACGTTCTCGACCGCTACCTGGAAGCTTTCTTCCAGATCCACCGAAAGCTCTTCGCGGGCTTTCTCTATCTCTTCCGTCGGAACGCGTAACGGGTCCGGCCGGACGCCGTCAAAGCGCTCCGTGTACTCCAGCAGGGCTTCGTCGCACCGGTCACGGACATCCTCTACTATGCGGCGGGCGGCGTCGCGAACCTTCGTGGAGAGAAAACCGTCCGGCCTGCGTAGTTGGCCGACTATCTCTTTCGGGGTTGCATCGCGGGCGTCGAGCTTTCTAATCAACGTTCCTCCCGTACTCTTTCGCGCCCTGCATGGAATCGGCTAGCTCGGAGACCTCTTCGTTGCGCAGGCGGTAGGAGCCGCGGTTGACGATCACGCGGGCGGTCGAGGTAGAGAGTTCGTCGAGCACTGTAAGGTCGTTCTCCCGGAGGGTCGTTCCAGTCGCCGTCAGGTCCACGATGCATTCGGAGAGCCCGACCAGCGGCGCGAGTTCGACGGAGCCGTGGAGCGTGATGATCTCCGCCTGACGCCCCATTCCCTCGAAGTAGCGGCGGGCCGTCTGGGGGAACTTGGTCCCGACCCGCACGACTTCGGCGTGGTCTATCGCCCGGCGTACGTCTTGGGCCCGCTCTTCCGGGGCGGCGAGTATCATGCGGCACCAGCCGGTCCCGAGGTCTTTTAGCTCCACGACGTTCGGCTGCTGCTCTTCGATCACGTCTTTGCCGACGATCCCGAGGTCGGCCGCCCCGTGCTCGACGAAGACCGGCACGTCCGAGGGACGGCTGATAATAAACTCGGCTCCATCGAGCCGGTAGATCAAACGCCGATCATTCTCCCGCAACTCCTCGACCGCCAACCCGGCCCCCCCGAGCGCCCGGAGCGCATCCGCGAAGATGGCCCCCTTCGGCACCGCTATCCGCAGCCCGCTCAAGAGAGATACCTCAAGAGAGCACCTTTTCGGCGGCCATTTCCGGCGTGGATGTCTCGAACTCGATGCCCCCGGCGCCCGTGCCTATAGGCGCGAGGTCCAGGTCACCGGCAGCCGGGTAGCAGATCCAACCGGCCCCGACAGATCTGGCATACTCAGCCGCCATCTCGGGCGAGGTGTCGGCGGCTAGCTGGAGCACCGGCACACCGAGTCTCCGTAGCCGCAGCGCTTCCCTGCTGGCGTCGACGGAGTCACCTGCCAGGACTACCAGGAGTGGCGGTTCTTCCGGCGGAAGCACCGTGAGGAGGCGCTCGAGTGAGATGGCGAACCCCGTGGCCGGCAGGGGCTCGCCGAAACGACGGAGGAGGTTATCGTAGCGGCCGCCGTTGGCGAGGGTGAAGCCAAGCTTCGGGGAGTAGGCTTCGTAGACCGCTCCGGTGTAGTAGTTGCGACGGCCGATCAAACCGAGGTCCAGGATGACCGCCTCTAGACACCCGTGCGCCTCTAAATGGGCGAGTATTTCCCGCAGGTTCTCGAGCGCCGCCGCCGCTTCGTCCCCGATGGCGTAACCGGCGGCTTCCTCAAGGATAGAACCGTCGGTGGCAGGACCGACCAGGCGCGGTATGGCTCCGGCCCCGGCGGCGAACTCGTCCGGGAGACCGGCGGAGAGGGCCCCGACCCCGACCAGGTCCTTGGCGGCGAGGGCTTCCAGTATCTCAGCGCCACTCTCCGGGGCGGCGTGACGGAGGTAGCCTTCGTAGAAAGCGGTCTGGCCGAGTACGACGTTGAAGTCCCGCCCGGCTTGGAGGCCGAGCGATTCAAAAACACCGGCGAGCAGCGCGATGGTCCCGGCGTCTTCGGCGGCGCTCGTCGAACCGACGACCTCTACCCCGGCCTGGTGGAACTCCGCACTCTGCCCGTGGCCGATACCCGTGCGGCGGTAGACCGGCAGACTGTAGGAGAGCTTGTACGGTGGCGGGTTATTGCGGAGACGCTGGGCTACCAGCCGGGCTATCGGGGTGGTCATCTCCGGGCGCAGGAGGAGCATCTGGTTGTCCGGGTCGAAGAGCTTGAAAGAAGCGTCGCGGAGCTTCGGCTCTTCGATGATCTCGGAGTACTCGAGGGCAGGCGTAACAACCTCGCGAAACCCGAACGCCCGGAAGCGCTCCCGCACGCGGCTCTGCACGTCCACGAGCCGGTCCGACTCGGGGGGCAGGATGTCCCGCGTCCCCGGCGTCGTGGCGAATTTTCTCGGCGTTCTCTCGTCCATGGAAACCATAGGGAAACCATCTTAACCGATAAGCCGGCACGCATGTCGCGTACCTGGTGACATCCCTGTATCGGCTACTGGTAGTTGACGACGGCGGGGGCGGGCTGGAGGTTGAGAACGGTCTTCGGCCCGAGGAGCGGGATATCCTGATTGTAGAAGAGCTTGAAGCCCCCGTACTGCGGGGCCTCGTTTCGGACGAGCTGGTTGTATTTGGAGATCTTATTAGCCGGGGAGCCGAAACCGTCGGCGTTTACGACCATCTCGACGTGAGGCGTCGGTTGGAGCTGGCCCTTGTTCGTGACTATGCCTTCGGCGAACTGGTGGATGACAAGCACCTTGGGCGGTAGCTTGTTTTTTTCGACCAGCTTCGTGAGGGATCTCGAAGCGCCCATTATCTCCGAGGCGTCCACGTGTCCCAAGTTTACGCCCGGAACTTGTCCCGGCGCGACATGATATTCGGTGTCTATGGCGAGGTGGACGTAGGGAAGCTTCAAGAAAGGAGTGAGGAGCTTTAGTTCTTGATCCACGCTGGCGGTCCCGAGCTGGACATCGAGGAGTAGTAAGCATCCGTTATCCTTGGCGAGCTTGGCGTAGCGTTCGATCACGTTCCGGGGCGTCTGCAGGATGTATTGTCCACTCGGCCCCGGCGTGCGCTGGGCGACCGAGGCGATCAACTCTATGGTCGGGATGGCCGGATGGCTCGGGTCCGCCGCCGAGTAAGCCGCCGTCTGCTGCTTGAGACGACTGACCATCTCCTTCATCCCGTACTGGCCGAGCACACCCATCTGGGGCGAGAGCGGCGTCCCGTAGAAAGCGACCATCCGGTTGTGCCGCAGCGGCCCGTTCGTGGTATCCGTGGCCCCGCCGACCAGCATGGAACCGGGAGAAATCCTCATGGTAGTCCCGCCGCCGGTAGTGGAAGGCGTCGTTTCAGCCATCGTGGTGGAAGAAGTAGTAGCACCGGCGGGTGGGGCGATGGCCTTGTAAGGAAGCTCTTTCTTGGCGGGGCGTTTGGTCTTCTTATCAGGTTTTCGTGCGGGCGAGGAGTCTTTCTGCTTCGAAGCCATCCCGACACCCGATGTTTTAGCCGTCGGGGTCGTCGCACAGCTGCGGACCAAGAGTACCGCGAAGAGGACCAGGATGAGTAGCACGACGCCGGCGAAGATCCTACGCTGCCGGTAACGCCTCCTCGAAGCTCTTCTATACTGGTCGCCGCTCACGGAGACTCAAACTCCAATCGACTCACCACAAGTCCTCCTCAAAAGTCCCGCGTCACGGATCAAAACACGACACGGATTTATACACTCATGGACACGGCTATTCAAAGATAACGGTTCGCTTTCCGTCGACCAGTATTCGGTCTTCGAGGTGCCGGCGCACGGCGCGGGCGAGTACGCGACGCTCTATCTCTCTCCCTTGCCGGACGAGGTCCTCGACCGTGTCGCGGTGGGTGACGTGGGCCACATCCTGGTGGATTATGGGACCGTCGTCCAGCTCTTCGGTTACATAGTGGGCGGTCGCGCCGATGGTCTTCACACCGCGTTCGTGCGCCCGGCGGTAAGGGTCGGCACCGACAAAGGCCGGCAAGAACGAGTGATGGATGTTGATGATACGGTCCGGGTAAGCGTCCACGAACTTCGACGATAGTATCTGCATGTAACGGGCGAGCACCACCAGGTCTACTTCGTTTTCCCCGAGAAGCTCCAGGACTCTAGCCTCCTGCTCTCCCTTGTTCTCTTTCGTGACGGGTAGGTGATAGAACGGAATGCCGTAGGACTCCGCGCGTGGGGCGAGGTCCGGGTGGTTGGAGATGACCAGCGGTATTTCGGCTTCGATCTCCCCGTCCTCCCAGCGCCAGAGCAAGTCTATGAGGCAGTGGTCGTAGCGGGAGACGAGCACCGCCATCTTCTTTGGCGTGTCGGTGTAGGAGGCGCGCCAGCTCATCTCGTGTCGCCGGGCGAGCGGGGCGAACGCGCCGCTCAACTCTTCCCGCCCGAGCCCGAAACCCTCGCCTTCTATCTCCAGCCGCATGAAGAAAACCCCACCCTCGCTAACGTACTGGTCGGCCGAGAGGATGTTGCCGTCGTGCATCGCTATAAACGAGGAGAGGGCGGAGATCAAACCCTTCTTGTCCGGGCAAGAGACCAGGAGTCGCACGTTGTAGCTCAAGTTCTCACTTTCTAACTCGGGTTCAGAGGCAGCATGGTTTCACGGAACGAGGCCCGGTGGCAAGCTCTGCCCCAACGCGCCACGCCACGTTAACTTACGTCGCCGGGCAGCATCGGCATCCCGAAGCGCGGCCTGAGGGTGAAGCTCGGCTCCGTCTCTACCCTGTGGCCCGGAACGAGCGAGAGTCCGAAGCGACGGGCTACCATCGCCACGACGAGGGCGGCCTCCATAGTCGCGAAGTTTACCCCGATGCACCGCCTGGGACCGCCGCCGAAGGGGAAGTAGGCGTACTTGGGGCGTCCCTCGGACCTTTCGGGCGTGAAGCGTTCGGGGTCGAATATCTCCGGGCTCCCCCATAGCTCAGGGTGGCGGTGGGTGATGTAGGCGCTGATGATGAGCCTGGAAGCCTTCGGTATGTGACAACCCCCGATCTCATCGTCCTCGCGGGCCAGCCGCGCGAGCCCCCAGACCGGCGGATAGAGCCGCATCGACTCCTGGATGAACCGACCCGTGTATTCCAGACGCGGCAAGTCTTCGTAGGTCGGGGCGCGACTTCCGAGGACGTTTTCAAGCTCTTCACGGAGCCTCTCGGCTGCTTCGGGGTTCTTGTCCATGAGGTAGAAGGTCCACGTTAGCGCCCTTGCGGTCGTCTCGTAGCCTGCGGAGAGGATGGTCATTACTTCGTCCCGGAGTTGCTTTCGACCCATGCCCTCTCCCGCCTCCTCGTCGCGGGCTTCGAGGAGCATACCGAGGAGATCGTCCTTCTTCTCGCCGCTCCTCAGGCGTCCATCTATGAGCCCGTAGACTATACGGTCGAGGGTACGGATGGCGGCGAGGTGGCGGCGGTTGGCGGCGGTCGGGACGCCGAAAGGAAGGGCCACGAACCTCCCGACGCGCGAGAAACCATCCTGTAGGGCGAACTCAAGTGCCTTACCGACCCCTTCAGCCTCGCCACTGACGTCGGTGGAGAAGAGCGTGCGGCTGACTATCCCGAGCGTCAACCGCGACATCTCGGCGGAGATTTCGAGGGGCTCACTCGGCCTCTGCGCCAGATGGCGCTCCCACCTGTCCAGCATCTCTCCGGTGGCGGCGGTCATTGTCCCCGCCATCCGTTGCAAGCGGTGACGGTGGAAGGCGGGTTGGGCGAAGCGGCGCTGGCGGCGCCAGAACTCGCCCTCGCTCGTCAGTAGACCCCGGCCAGTGAGAGGTTCGATGTGGAGGTAGCCGTCTTTTTTGTAGGCGGTCGGGTTCTTCTGGAGGAGGTGCAGGACGTGTTCGGGACTGAAGAGCAGGTAGATCCTGAACTGGGCGAAGCGCGTCCGGACGAAATCTCCGTGAGCTTTGCGGGCGGCTTCCATCATCCCGAGAGGGTCCCTCCGGAAATCGAGGGCGGTCCCGAAGACCGGGTGGCCCGGCAGGTAGGGCGGAGTATTGGAGCTTTTCGTTTTCTGAGGTTGGATCACACCACGAATTTTACTCGCGGGACCGGATCTGGGTGACCGCCGGGCGGAAGAAGAGGTCGAGGAACCAGTCCACGGCGATGCGGGCCTGGTTCTGGGGACTGTCGGTCTTGTACAGGTAAGTCACCCGCCAGAAGAAGGAAGCGAGCCGGCCGCTGAACTTCACGCCCAGCACGTCGTTGACGGCGAACTGCCCCCCGAGCTCCACGAGTTGGCCTAGAGTCCTGTACTTGAAGGGCGCAGGCTCTCTCCCCTCGATGGCCGCCGCCACGTTCTTCGCCACGGCCTCGCCCTCTTGAACGGCAGCCTGGGCGTTGGGCGGAACGGCTTCTCCGCCCTCATCCACGTTGGCCGCGCAGTCGCCGATTCCCCACACGTTATCGTAACCCTCCACGCGCATCCAGGCGTCCACGGTGAGGCCCTTGCGCTCGTCGTGGGGCAGCCCGAGCTTTTCCAGGGTCTCGCTCGCCCGCGCCCCGGCGGTCCATATGACGTTCTCCGTTTCTATCTCCCGCCCGTCGGCAAGGACCACCTTCTCCCCCGTCACCTCCTTGGCCGTGACGCCGTTGAAGACCTCTATCTGGAGCTCCGCGAGCTTCCTACGGGCGGCCTTCCGGAGAGCCGGATCCAGCTCCTTGAGGACCTGCTTTCCGCGGTCTATAAGCACGACCTTCACCCGATTCGGGTTTATGTTCGGGTAGTCGGGGCTGATGGTGTCGTGTACGAGGCTGTGGATCTCCGAGGCAGTCTCGACCCCGGTTGCGCCGCCGCCGATCACAACGAACGTGAGCTTCGACTGAGGAACGTCGCCGCGGGCGAGAGAATACTCTTCGTAGCGCTCTATAACGCGGTTGCGGATCTCCTCCGCCGTCCGGATGCCCTTCATGCTGATGGCGTGCTCCTGGACGCCTGGGATGCCGAAGTACGCCGGTTCCCCGCCGAGGGCCACGACCAACTGGTCGTAGGGAAACTCCGTGTCACCCGCCGTGACCAGTTGGCGTTCCAGATCTATGCTCTCTACCTCCGCCCGCCGGAAGCTTGCGCCGAGACGGATCAGGTCCCGGCGCAAAGGCTGCGCCACGTTCCTCGTCTCGACGTCGCTGCTTATTACCCCCGCCAACATCGGCCAGAAGGTGAAGTAATTCTCCCGGGAGATCACCATCACCCCTACGTCGTCCCGATGCCTGGTGAGCTTGCACAGGTTCTTCGCCGCCGTATAACCTCCGAACCCACCACCGAGTACGAGGACCTTGTGCGGGAAATCCCTGTAAGGCGCCTTCTCCCACGGCTGGTACCTGGGATCACGAAGCCGCCTGACCGTCCGCCGCGCGATACCCACGGCTCCGACAACGCCTCCGAGAGCCAGAGTCCCCTTCAGCAATTTGTCCACAAAAACCCTCCACGGAAGAATTTCAATTGACGCATTGACGACATACTACTGGCCGAGCTTGTAAAAGGAAACATAAGTCACACCGGAACCCGGAATATTTCTGGACTATCATACCTTTATGACTGAACAGACTAAATTCCAGGAGCTAGAAGAACGGTTGGCGGCCATGGCGGACCTCGGGGCGGCGGGCGCGGCGCTGGGCTGGGACCGCCAGACGTACATGCCTCAGGGCGGCGTCGAGGGGCGGGCGGAACAGCTCTCGACCCTGAGCCGTCTCTCCCACGAGATGCTCGTCTCCGAAGAGACGAGGAGTTTGCTGGATTCCGTCGAGGAGTCGGAACAAGGCTCCGTCGAGGCGGCCGTCCTGCGCCGGACCAGGCGCGAGTACGATAAGGCGACGAAGCTACCGGGCCGCCTCGTGGGGGACATATCCCGCCAGACGGCGCTGGCCCAGTCCGCCTGGGTGGGGGCGCGAGAGAATTCAGACTGGGGCGCTTTCTTACCGTATCTAGAGAAAATACTCGATCTCGAACGGGAGGCGGCCGAGCACCTAGGGTATGAGGATCACCCCTACGATGCCCTGCTCGACGACTACGAACCCGGCGCGAAAAAAGAGAAGCTCCAGCAGATGTTCGACGAGCTGAAAAGCGCAGCCGTACCCATGCTGCGGGATATCGCGGCCGCCACGGATGAAGACCGGACGGCTCCCCTGCACGGCGACTTCGACGAGGACCGCCAGGAGGAGTTCGGGCGCGCGGTGATCTCACGCTTCGGCTACGACTTCAAACGCGGGCGCCAGGATCGGGTAGTCCACCCGTTCTGCGTACCAATCGGCGGGCCAGGTGACGTCCGGATCACCACCCGCTTTGACCCCACCTGGCTCTCCCCCGCTCTATTCGCCACGATGCACGAGTCGGGCCACGCCATGTACGAGCAGGGCGTAGACCCATCGTATTCCCGAACCTCGCTAGCCAGCGGCGTCTCAATGGGCGTCCACGAGTCCCAGTCTCGCCTGTGGGAGAATCTGGTCGGCCGCTCCCGGGGCTTCTGGTCCCATTACTACCCCGGTTTGCAAGAAGCCTTCCCGGAAGCTCTAGGAAACGTAAGCCTCGAAAAGTTCTACCGGGCGGCGAACGCCGTCGCGCCGTCGGAGATAAGGGTGGAGGCGGACGAGGTCACTTACAACCTCCACATCCTGATCCGGTTCGAGCTGGAAGTCGCCCTGATAGAAGACAACCTCTCCGTCGCCGACCTCCCCGAAGCCTGGAACGCGAAAACGGAGGAGTACCTTGGCTTCACCCCCAAAAACGACGCCCGAGGCGTCCTCCAGGACGTACACTGGGCCGCCGGGCTCTTCGGCTACTTCCCGACCTACACTATCGGCAACGTCCTATCCGTCCAGATCTTCGAGTCGGCCGTCGAAGCCCACCCCGAGATACCGGAAGAGATAGCGCGGGGCGAGTTCGCCACGTTGCTCGGCTGGCTACGCGAGAACATCTACCGCCACGGCAGCCGCTACGAACCCGAGGAGCTAATAGAACGCGCCACCGGACGCCCCACGGAGACCGCCCCCTACCTGAACTACCTCAAAGACAAGTTCGGCGAGCTATACGATCTCGGCTAACAACTCCCGCGTGAGCCGGTACCGGTTCGAGTGGCGGGGCAACTTCGCCAACGAAGCGGTAAACGCCCTGCACGCAGAGGCGTTCGGCCACAAGCCCCTCGACGATGACTGGAAGGGCCAGGTCCGGGCGCACAGTCTCGGCTGGGTGTGCGCCCACGACGACGATAGACTGGTCGGGTTCGTCAACGTACCGTGGGATGGCGGGGTACACGCCTTCATCGTGGACACCATGGTCAGTGCACGGGTACAACGACAGAGAGTCGGCACGCGGCTCATCGCCGTGGCAGCGGCGGAGGCACGTGCCACCGGGTGCGAGTGGCTACACGTAGACTTCGAAGACCGTCTTCGACCCTTCTACTTCGACGCCTGCGGGTTCAGGCCAACGAACGCCGGACTCATAGCACTGTAGAAGCTCACTACCACAAGCCAGGCGCATCCACCATCAGGCCACGCCATTAGCTTAGTTCCTTCCCAGTTCCAATCCTCGCCCGACCCGAGATTCACAGATCCTATAATGCGGCCAATATATACTCATAACACTCTAAGCCCCAGAGAAGAGTCCCTTGACGCTGGGCTTAGTCTTGCCGTTCTCGTCCAGGTAGTCGCTCCACGTGCGCTTTGGCGAGTAGCCGAGCATCTCTTGGGCTTTGGTCGTGTCGATGCCGGAGGTGTCCTCGCGTGGCAAGGGCTTCTTTATCTCTACCTTATCCCCGTAGTACTCTTTCACTACTTCCTCGAAGTTGCGGTTGCCCACGTTATCGGGAGAGGCTATGTAGAAGACTTCGTGACCCGGCAGGTCACTCTGTACCGCAAGGACCAGCGAGTCGGCCAGGTCGTAGACGTCTATGTAGCTCCAGAAGTTGGGTGAGAGGACTGAGGCGTCTCTCACCTGTGGGCCGAGGTTCCGTTCGTAGTTTCCCTCGTGCTACACCCAGCAGGGGCGGATCGAGATACACCGGATGTCGCTACGCCTTATCGCAGCATCCATTAGCTGCTCTCCAAAATGCTTTGCAATAGCGTATGGGTCCTGCGGACGGATCTGGTGCTCCTCATCCACGGGCACGTAGTCCGGCAAGAACTCGCGCTCTGGGAAGAAGAAGCCAGGCACGGTCTCACTGGAGAGGTTCACGAAGCGAGGGACCTCCCAGCGTACCGCCGCCTCAAGGACGTTAAAGAGAGCCATCAGGTTGTTGTGAAAGACTACGTGAGGTGGGTTCTTGGTCGGTTCGGGCAGTGCGGCTGCGTGGACTACGGCCTCCGCGCCTCTAACGACGGCGAAAGCGTCTCCGGCGTCGGTGAGTTGTGCCTGGAAGTAGTCGGCCTCTCCTTCGTCTGGTCGTTCGAAGGTTGGTGCGAAGATGTCGGTTGCTCTGACGTCGTGGCCCGCTTGTTGGAGGGCCGCGACCGTGGCCCGGCCGACCTTGCCTCTTGCTCCCGTTACCAATACCCGCATATGATCTCCTTTTCTACTATTTACTGCTTGGACGACGGTTTGCTCTACCACCCGAATACTCGCACGACTCCGGAATCATCCTCGATCCCGAATCCCAACGATGCGCCTTTCTCGAAAACCTTCTGGGCCGCTGACGATACGGGAGCTTCAAAACCATTCTCCTCGGCCTCTTCGAGTACCAGCCCCAGGTCTTTGACGAATATATCGAGCGCGCTCTTTGATTCGGCGAAGTCGTTGGCAAGCATGCGTTTACCGCGATCTTCCAGCATAAATGAGTTGGCCGCGCCGTGGCGAATCGTCTCGAAGACCGAGGCTGGATCCAGGCCAAGTGCAGCAGCATAGGCAAGCGCTTCGGCCGCCACGGCAATATGAACCCCGCACAACAATTGATTGACGAGCTTTACGGATTGTCCGTCACCCGGCGAGTTACCGCAGAAAACCACGTTGGACCCCATGGCTTCGAGGACTCCGCTGTGTTCGTCGAATACGCCGCGCTCACCGCCGGCCATTATGAGCAAGTCTCCTTTCTCGGCACGAGCAGGTCCTCCACTCACTGGAGCATCCAGCGCGTGTATCCCGAAGTCCTCCAGCCGCCGGGCGACCCCACGTACCTCTTGTGGACCTATGGTTCCCGTCACTATTACAGTGGCGCCTTCCCTCAAATACCGAGCGGCTCCTTGCTCACCGAATAGAGCATCCGCGACCTGGTCGGCGTTTACGAGCATCAGTATCAACGCATCTACATCTTCGACAACATCCTGGATGGAGTCGGCGACTACGGCTCCTGATTCAGCCAAAGCTTCGGACCGTTCCGCAAGTACGTCGAATGCTTTGAGCTGGAACCCTGAGTCCAGCAGTGCTCGGGCCATGGGTGTACCCATAGCTCCGAGCCCAATAAACCCGAGTCGCTTCACGACGCTCCTTTCTCCGGCCACCCAAAAGCGGCAAGTTTTTCATCGACTACTTTGGATACGGCTTCCGTGAGCTGGTCGCCGAGATATTTCAGGTTCAACGTGGCCGACGAGGATTCGAGCTCACGTTCCAGGCAGCCAAAGTA
>JBBPZT010000005.1:0-4145 GCA_038198625.1 Rubrobacterales bacterium | reverse complement strand
CGCCAGACGGTGATCTCCGGCCTACGAGACACTCTGGGAGACGCGGTCTCAAGGGTGCGGGGACGCAAAGTCCCCCTGAACGTCTCCTTCGCGGCCCACTCACCCTACGTCGCCGCCGCCGGGGAAAAGATGCGGGGGATCCTCGACTCCGTTGAGTTCCTGAAACCGGAGGTTCCTGTCGTAAGCGCCGTCGACGGCGCCGTACACACGAGCGCGGAAGCCGTCAAAGAGGCCCTCAAAACGCAGATGGTCTCCCCGGTCCGATGGGTCAAGGTGGTAGAGACACTCGCCCGGATGCGGGTGGAAGAATGGGTCGAGCTCGGCGGCGGCGGCGTCCTGACCCGGATGCTGCGGGACTTCGAGATCCCCTCTCTCAAGGGCATAGCCTTCGAAGACCTGCGCACCCGCCTCTCCCAGCAAGCACATAACCTGCTCCCTCGCCAGAATGGGAGCGAAGAGGACCTCGACTCCTAAAGAGTATAAGTGAACGTCTTCTTCGACATCCAGGGCACCCTCGTCTCGGGCGGCGTTCCTCGCCCTCACGCACGAGAGACTTTCGCGGAGATCTTGGGATCAGGGCATGAGATCTACCTGTGGTCCAGCGCGGGAAGCTCATACGCGTCCGCCGCCGCCAAGATGCTCGGTGTGGAAGACTTGATCTCCGGCTGCTACTCGAAAAGCGGTCCGCTGCCCGTAAACGTGGACTTCGCGGTAGACGATCAGCCGTTCCTCGTGGACCTGCACGGCGGCTACGCGATAACCCCCTTCAACGGCGATCCGGCCGACACCGCCTTACACAAGGTGACCCAGGTCCTCCGCGGCTAGAAACTAGCTTTTCCCTCGGCGGGTGGAACGTTGCCGAAGGTGGAGGGAGCACCCAGTGTAGGGGCGGCCCAGCGAACGGCATTCGCGATAACGCGCTGCACCTGTGGGTTGTGGTAGGTCGGCAGGGTCTCATGCCCGGGCCTGAAGTAGAAGATCTTGCCGCGTCCCCGCCGGTAGCAGAGACCGCTCCTAAAGACTTCACCGCCGCTAAACCAGCTCACGAAGACCAGCTCCTCCGGCGGCGGCACGTCGAAGAACTCACCGTAGGTCTCTTCGTGCTCTATCTCGATGTACTCCCCGATACCTTCGGAGATCGGATGTCCGGGAGAGACCACCCACAGCCTCTCCCGATCGTCGCTCTCGCGCCACTTGAGGTCACAGGTGGTGCCCATCAGGCGCTTGAAAACCTTGGAGAAGTGACCGGAGTGGAGGACGATCAAACCCATCCCATCGAGGACCACGCGCCGCCGCACCTTCTCGACCACAGCATCTTCCACCTCGTCGTGAGCAATGTGCCCCCACCAGACGAGCACGTCCGTCGCCTCCAACACCTCGTCCGTAAGACCGTGCTCCGGCTCGTCCAGCGTCGCCGTGTGCGCCTCAAACCCGGCTTCTCCGAGCGAGGTGGCGATAGCCGCGTGGATACCATCCGGGTAAGTCTCAGCCGCCGCCTCGTCGCTCTTCTCGTGCCGGTACTCGTTCCAGACCGTCACACGCAAATTATCCGTCATCCCAGTCCTCCTTTTACACCAACCAGTTCTTTCAGAGGTACTTGCTAACGGCTCGACTCTACACGGTCGAGGAACTCGTTTGCTACCCGCATGTACTCCTCACGCTGTTCTGCGAAGCAGAGGTGGGAGGCGTCTTCGATGATGCGTAGCTCCGAGCTTTCTATGCGCCCTTGCATGTCTCTCAGTAGCTCCGGGCGGCACTCGTCGTGACGCCCGCCGGTGAGGAGCGTTGGCACGGAGATCTCCCCGAGACGGTCCATCACGTCCCATTCTTTTAAGGTCCCAACGACCGTGAACTCGCTCGGTCCGTTCATGTGATGGTAGACCTCATAGCCGGCTTCCGCGAACGAGCGCTCCAGCCCCTCCGGCCACGGCTCCATACGGCAGACGTGCTCCTTGTAAAAGGGCAGTATCGCCGCCGCGTACTCGGGACAGTCGGTGAAGCCCCGCTCCTCGTGGTGGCGGATGGTCTCGCGTATCTCCTCAGGCTGGGAGGCCAGAAGCTCCCCGCAACCCTCCACCCACCGGGTCATGCTCGCCGGGCTGCCGCACAAGATGAGGCTTTCGAGATCCGGCTGGCGATCGAGGACGTACTGCATCGCCAGCATGCCGCCCCAAGAACTGCCGAAGAGGTGGAGCCGTTCGAGGCCTAGGGCCTCCCTGACCGCCACCAATTCCTCGACGAACCGCTCGACGGTCCACAGGGAATTGTCGTCCGGGCGGTCGGAGTTGCCACAACCAAGCTGGTCGTAGAAGATCACCTGTCTCCTGTCGGCCAGGTCCTCCAGCGCCTCCAGGTAGGAGTGGGTAAAACCGGGTCCCCCGTGCAGGCACATGAGAGGCACCCCGCCCTCGCCGACGGAACGGTACCAGACCTTCCCGCCGGGAACCTCGATGTAGTCTTCGGTAGCCAAAGCCTTCAGTCCTCCTTCTCTGCGAATAGTTCTGTACGTTGCGTTCCCTGTTACATCTCTTGCAGCGCGGTAGGAACCTCTTTGTAGCCCCTGGACTTCACGGCGCCGAGGGCGATGCCTACGGCCATCCAGGCGAACCCGAAGATGAACGTCAGACGGTCGAAGCCGCTCCACACGTAGGCGATGACGGCCAGGCCCAGGAGTGGCAAGATCAGATACGTGAAGTACCCCTTAAAACCGCGTCTCCCCTGCTTCACGAAGAAGTAGACAACCACCGTCAGGTTGAGCAGCATGAACGAGGTCAGCGCCCCGAAGTTGACGAACTTGGCTATCGTCTCCAGCGAGAGGCCGAGCGCTATGACGATGGAGAGGACGGCGACCAGCAACGTGGCGTTGACCGGCGTCCGGTACGTCGGATGTATCCGGGAGAGGAAGCCCGAGAACGGGAGGAGTCTATCGCGGCTTATGGAGTACAGAATTCTGGACACCGCGAGCTGGGCGACGAGGGCGTCGGCTATCCCGGAGGCGATGACGTTTATGATGATGAGCGTGTAGTAGAGGAAAGGGCCGCCCGCTTCACGGGCGAGGTCGAAAAAGCCGAGCGCCGGGTCGAGGTTTGCGTAGTTGGGGTGGACCAGGGCGGCGGCGTAGGTCTCGATCATGAAGATCACACCGAGCAGAACGAGGGCGGCGACGGTCGCGTTCCCGACGGTCCGCTCCGGCCTCTCGGTCTCCTCCGAGAGTGTGCTTATGGCGTCGAAGCCGAGGAAGCTCAGCACCGCTATCGAGGTGGCCGTGGCGATAAAGCCGAGCCCCATGTGCTGCGGCTGGTACAGGGGCGCGAGCGAGAACCCGCCTGCGCCTCCCCCGTCGACGAAGACGAACTTCACCGCGAAAAAGAGGAACAGCACCAGCGCCACCAGCTCTATCGCCAGCAGGGTAAAGTTGGCCTTCGCCGCGACGGTTATCCCCCGGACGTTGACGACCGTGATGATGGAGATGAACAGCAGCACCCAGACGAACAGAGGAATGCCGGGCGCCAGGGCGTGCAGCCAGGTGGCCGAGAACGCGTACAGCAGCGCCGGGACCAGGAGGTAGTCGATCAGGATCATCCACCCGGCGATAAACCCCACGTGCGGGTTGAAACCGCGCTGGACGTAAGAGTAGACGGACCCGGCGAACGGAAACCGCCGGCTCATCTGCCGGTAGCTCAAAGCAGTAAACGTCATCGCCACGATACCGACCAGATAGACCAGGGGCACCATCCCGGAGCCCTCCTTCGAGACGAACCCGTAGATACCCATCGGGGCGATCGGCACCATAAAGACCATCCCGTAGACGAGAAGGTCCCGGAACTTCAGGGCGCGCTGGAGCTCCTGATCGTAGCCGGCGTTCTCCAGTCCCTCGTGTCCGGCACCGTCCGTCCCGGCGCCCGGCGAGTTGATCTCCGACATGCCACCCCCTCGAATATTCTTATTTTCAGCCTCCGGCTATTCTGCTCCCCACTTCACGAGTTTGTCAAACCTGGAAATCCGCTGACGCATACCCACCAACAATGAAGAAGCGAAACCTCCCGGATAAGATGGAGTCGCCAGAGCACCATCCATCAAAGGAGGTTTCGCCCAGTGCCATGGTACTATCGCGTCCGGGAGGCCATCAACACCGCCACTCCATT
>JBBPZT010000004.1:0-8118 GCA_038198625.1 Rubrobacterales bacterium | reverse complement strand
TGAAGACCGGCGATGTCGTGCACTTGTACGGTGTGCTCTACACCGCACGCGACGCGGCCCACGCCAGAATAAAAACATCCATAGAGAATGGCGAGTCTCTTCCGTTTAACCCGGAGGGTCAGGTCGTCTACTTTACCGGACCGGCCCCCGCGCGCCCCGGACACACGCTCGGGCCGGCGGGGCCGACCACGGCCTCGCGCATGGACCCATACTCGCCGCTCCTGATCGAACGCGGCCTGAGAGGCATGGTCGGCAAGGGCCTACGCTCCGACGCCGTACGGGAGTCGATGCGCGAGCATGGCTGCGTCTACTTCGGGGCCGTCGAGGGTACGGCGGCGCTGCTCGCGGATCGCGTAAAAGAGGCGGAGGTCGTCGCCTACGAGGATCTCGGCGCAGAGGCCATCCGAAAGCTCGTGGTCGAAGAGTTTCCGGTGGTGGTCGTCAACGACCTTTACGGTGGAGACCTCTACCGGGAGGGACGGGAGAAGTGGCGTCGCACCGGGGCTTGAGGACGATACCCGGCGACATGTAGAGTCTGGCGCTCAGTCCGGTATCTCGACGTTCTCCAGGTCGGATTCCGCTTCAGGGTAGCGTGGGTCTATCGCCTCCAGGGTGTCGGCCAGGGTACGGGCCACGACCAGCTTCCGGTACCACTTCTTGTTGGCGGGGACGACGTACCAGGGGGCGTGTTCTGTAGAGCAGTTGTTGATCGCCTCCTCGAAAGCCTCCTGGTGGTCACCCCAGAAAGCCCGCTCCTTGATGTCGTTCTTAGAGAACTTCCAGCGCTTGTCGGGATCGTCGAGCCGGCTTTCGAGACGCCGCTTCTGCTCGTCCCTGGAGATATGGAGGAAAAACTTCACGACGGTGACGCCGCTCAGGGTGAGGTTGTACTCGAAGTTGTTTATGATCTCGTAGCGCTTCCTCCACACCTCTTCGGGGACCAGGTTCTTGACGCGAACCACGAGCACGTCCTCGTAGTGGGAGCGATTGAAGATGCCTATGCGGCCTTTTGCGGGTACGCTCCTGTGATAGCGCCAGAGGAAGTCATGGTTCGCCTCTACGACGCTCGGAGCCTTGAAGGAGGAGATGCGGCAGCCCTGCGGGTTGACGCCTCCCAGGACGTGCTTGATCGTGCCGTCCTTGCCGCCGGTGTCCATGGCCTGTAAGACGGCCAGAAGACCCTGCTTGTTCTCTGCGTACAACCGCTCCTGGAGGGATTGGATGCGTTTGCGCTGCGCCTCCAGGAGCTTCCTTACATCTTTTTTCTCTTGTAACCGCCCGTGTCGTCCGGATCTATTTCGGAGAGCGAGATAGGTGCACCCGGCTCGGCCCGGTAGCGAGGATAGTCCGGCTCGGGAGGTGGGTCCTCGACGACCTCTTCCGGTCTGGTAGTGGACGTATCCTTCGGGCGGCTCTTCTTGCCCACTTCCTCCTTTGCAGGCTTTACCGGACGTCGAAGGTATATTCGTCGCCGGCCTGAAGCTCCTCTGCCTCACCGCCGGCCCCAACCTCTATGGAGTGGCCGGCTCCGTCGTCGTGGGTGGTGACCGACAACTTGCCGGACTTGAGGGAGACGTCCATGGGGGTGTCGCGGAAGCGCATGGGGAACGAGAGGCCGTTTAGCTTGTCGAGCAGCTTCGGAGCGAAGTGCAGGGCTCCATCACGGATCTCGCTGCCTATGTAGCCTCGCTGGATGAGGTCCAGCGTCCCGGCCATCACGCCCATGTGGATGCCTTCCCTGGTCGTCCCACCCTGGATGTCTCCGATGTCACTCTCAAGGGCTGTAAGGAACATTTCCCACGAGCTTTCCGGGTCTACGGCCGCCTGAATTGCAGCGTGTACGACGAAGCTCAACGTCGAGCCGTGGGTCGTCCGGGCCGCATAGTATTCGATATTGTGTCGGGCGGTGTCCGGTGTGTAGTCGTAGCCGAGCCGCTCGAAAAGCCTCTTCAGCTCTTTCTCCGGGAACAGGAAGAAGAGCATCAGAGTGTCGGCCTGTTTGGCCAGCTTATAGCGATCCGCCGTATCCCCTTCCGCCCCGAGGATACGGTCGAGGCGTTGGATGTTATCGTATTCCTCTCGGTAGTGATCCCAGTCCAACTCTTCGAGGTCCTCGTAACCCTCGAACTGGCTGAGGACGGCGTTGCCTTCTTCGTCTTCGTGAAACGGCACGAACATCCTGCGGCTCATGTCGTCCCAGGTCTCGAGTTCTTCGTCGGTGAGGTCTAGCTCTTTCCGGAGTGATTCGCGTCGCCGCTCCGGTAGTAGATTCATCATATCCTGGGCTGTCTCGCAGAGCCAGGCGACTATAACGTTGGTGTAGGCGTTGTTGTTGAGTCCGCCTTCCTCGGAGTCGGGGTACTTCTCGTGAAACTCGTCGGGTCCCATGACGCCGTGGATCTCGTAGCGCTCCCGCTCCTGATTGAAGTGGGTGATGGAGGCCCAGAAACGGGCGATCTCCAGCATCATCTCAGCCCCATGGTCCAGCAGAAATTCGAGGTCGCCGGTCGCCTCGTAGTAGCGCCAGATGTTGTAGAAGATGGCTGCGCTCACATGGCGCTGGTTGTGGCTGAGGTCCGGTTCCCAGGTCCCGGCGTTGGGGTTGAGGTGGACCACCTGGGTCTCCTCGTCACCATCTGAGCCGCTCTGCCAGGGGAACATCGCTCCCCTGTATCCGGCTTCTTTCGCCTCTGCCCGCGCCTCGTTCATTCGCCGGAAGCGGTACATCAAGAGCCCGCGCGTTATCTCCGGGAGTCGGAAGTTGAGGAACGGGTAGATGTAGAGCTCGTCCCAGAATACGTGTCCGCGGTAGGCCTCGCCGTTGAGGCCGCGGGCGGGGGCCCCGATGTCGAGGTCGGCGGTGTGAGGGGAGCAGACACTGAGGATATGGTAGATGTGGAGCCGGAGCAGGAGTTGGACCCGCTCATCTCCGGGGAGATGCACGTCGCAGGCGTCCCACAGTTTTGCCCACGCCCGGGTGTGGTCTTCCAGCGCCTCGGCGAAAGTACCGCAGCGGCGTACCGCTTTGCCGGCGTCGGCGAGCGGTTCGTTTATCGCGTGATCCCGCGAGGTGTAGAAGGAGACCATCTTCTCGACCCGCACCGGGGTCTTCTCCTCGACCTCGAAAGCGAGGACCTGGTGGATGTAGTCTTGCATCTGGTACAGGCTGCGCTCCGGTGAGACCAGGTCGTCCTGCTTGTAGATGCGCGTGCGGGCCGCCTCGGCGACGTAGACGCGGGACTGGCGGGTCCTTACCTCAAGAGCTATGACCTCCGGTCCGAAAGTCCTCGGGGTGACCGGGTCGAGGTGGCGACCTTCGAGCTCTTGATAGCGGGCGACGCCGCTGTTCAGCACCCGGCCATCAAGCGCGGTTATTATCTCTACTTTGCCCGACCAGTTCTCGGCGATGATCTCCCACACTATTCCCGCCTGGTGCATGTCGGCCATGCTGACGAAGCGGCGGCTCGTCAGCGTCGTCTCGCGGCCCGCCTCGTCCCGGATACGCATATCACGCTTCAGGATCGCGTTCCGGATGTCCAGCTCGTGACGGTAGGAGAGGAGCTCGACGTTATCGAAGTCAATCGGCTCGCCGTCTTCCTCGATCCGGAGCTTCAACACGAGCCAGTTGGGCAAGTTTACAAGGTCCTCGTTTAGCACCGGCCGGCCGGCCATGATCGTCGTCTCGCGGTTGTAGCCATTGTGGACGTAAGTACCGGGGTAATGCGCCTCGTCGCGGTCCGACCAGTGGGAGGTCCCACGCGTGCAGAAGTAGCCGTTGCCGGTAGAGGTCATCGCCTCGCGTAAACCCTCTTCATCCGGGTCGAAGGAATCGTAGGCGAGCGTCCACTCCGAGGTGATGATGTCCTGCTCTTCCAACATGTGTGCGTCTTCCTCCCTATAAGTCGTGGTCGGTAGCTCTCACCGTGCTAGTGTATCCAGGAATCGCTCTACTTCCTCCATGGTGCGCAGGACGTAGTCGGCGGCGGTGGTGCGTCCGGCGACCTCCGGATCGTCGTCGCGGCCCACGAAGATCCCTATTCCCTCCGGCGAAGTCTCCGCGAGGGCATCGAAGGCGTCCTCGTCCGTAACGTCGTCGCCCAGGTACATCGGCTCCACATCGTCCCGGTCCAGCTCAAGCGTTTCCAGCAAGTACAGGACGGCCTTGCCCTTGTCCCAGTCGAGCTTTGGCTGTATCTCGTAGACCATCTTACCGGGTGTCATCTTCAAGTCGTCGGGGTGATCTGCGAGTATCGAATCGACGCTCTCCTTTATCCCACGCCGCTCCTCTTCGGAGACGAGCCGGTAATGTACCGCAACAGAAGCCTTCTTGGGCTCGACCGAGGCGCCCTCGATGTCCTCCACTTCCTCGCCCACACGCGCTTTCACCTCGTCGAGCAAGTCCTCGAAGCCGCTGCCCGCGTCGTGCTCGATCGTACCTTCTTCCGGGCTCCAGATATCGAAACCGTGGCTGCCGGCGACGACCAGGTTGTCCAGGCCCATCAACTCTTGCACCACCTGACGGTCGCGTCCGCTGACCACACAGACCGTACACCGCTCGGCCAGCCCCCGGACCGCCTCGCGCATGCTATCGGAGATGGTCGCGTCCTCCGGTCGGTCCACGATCGGCGTGAGCGTTCCATCGTAGTCAAGGAACACGGCCGGTTGCTTTCCCATCAGCCGCTGCTCCAGTTTTTCGCTGTCGTTCAAGGCGTGAGGAAGGTCCCCGATATGATTAGCCAAGGTCCGCCCTCCCGCTATCGCAACGCTCGCCCATTCTCCGCGCGCCTCCCTCCGGCATCCTCTATCCTCTGATGAACTATATCGGATAACCTCTCAGGATCCTCTACTACCCAGCGAGGGTCCAAAACATGTAACGTGTGTATTCCCTTGCGGGTAATGTCCGTTGGTACGGCCACGACCGACATCCCGGCCGCGACACCCGCCCGAACCCCGGCGGAAGAGTCTTCGACTACCAGAAATTCCTCGGGCGGCAGGCCCATCTTCGACGCGACGAGCAGGTCTATCTCCGGGTCGGGCTTGCCACGCTCCACGTCGTCCATGGTCACGACCACGTCGAAGGCGTCCTCGAGGTCGAGCACGGAGAGGACGCGCCGCACCTGCCTGAGATGGGACATGGTGGCGCACGCCGTCGGGTAACCCGCGTTCCGCATCCGGCGCAGCATCTCGATGTTGTGCGGGTAACGTTTTTCGAGGAGCAGGTCTGAGTCTTTTAGAAGCTCCTCGTAGAAGCCTCGTCGTATCCGCACGAGTACCTGCCAAGGTTCCTCTTCATCCCCCGTCTCGCCCGCCCGTTTGCGGGCGGCGTCCTCCAGCCCGAAACGACTTATTAGAGCCTCGGCGACTTCCTGGCGCGAGTGGCCCACCAGGTCAGAGTAGGCGGAGATGACCTCCTCCTCCGAGATTTCGGGGTTTAGCTCCATGACCGAGCGGGCATGGGAGATTGCTTTTATCTCCTCGGTCTCGACAAGCGTGCCGTCCAGATCGAAGATCACGGCGGATATCACGAAGAGCCCTCCAGGGCCGGCCCGGTCATGCCTTCCCTCTTCCTATGCTCCCGCCGACTGCCGCTCGCGGAACTGCTTCGGGTTGTAGCGCTCGATCCACTCACGGTACTCTCGCACCTCGCGCTCGGCCCGCTCCTCGTCCCATCCGAGATGCTTTACGGCGACCTCGGCGGCTGCTTCGTCTACGTCGAGGCCGACGTTGGCATCGTAGCCCACCATCGTACGTCGGAGAAGCGCATCGGCCAGGGTCTGGGCCATCTCTTCCCGAAAAGCCCAAAGAACCTCGGCCCCGATGAGACCGTTCTCCACGGTCGCGGGTCCGGAGGCAAGAGGCTCCAGAAGCTCCGGATCGTCTCCAGCCAGGGCGAGCACTTCCGAAGCCCGAGTTCCGTAGAGCTTCAGCAACCTCTCCGAGAGGACCTCGGGTATGTTCGTCGCAGCCTTGAATCCCGCCGCGTACGCCTCGAAGTCGGAGGTGCCGCCGCCGGGCAGCGGGACCTTGCGGACCTGGCTCTTGGGAGCCTTGCGACCCAGCTTCTTGTAGACGGCGTCGGTCGTCTGGCGGCTCAGGTTGAGGTAGGTGGTCAGCTTGCCCCCGATAATGGATATGAGACCGCCGAACTGCGGCATCTCCAGGCTCGCGCTCTTCACCTTGCCGCCTGCGGCGGATGCGCCCTTTGCGTGGTCGAAGACGACGTGGCTGCGGGTAACGCCGCCCGTCTCACCCTCCGGGTTGTAGGGCAGCGGCCTCACGCCGGAGTAGGTAAAGAGGACGTCTTCGCGGCGGAGGTTCGCCGCGGGAATAACGTAGTTCGTCTCGTCGAGGAGGTATTGGATCTCGTCCTCGGTTGCTTCCACGTGGTCGAGGTCTCCGTCGTAGCGGAGGTCGGTCGTGCCGATCAGGTACCGCCCGTTCCACGGCACGATGAAGTACGGCCGCCCGTCCTTACGCGCCTCGACATAAAGCGCCTCGCCCTTCGGAGCGCCGGGGAATGGATCCACGATGAGGTGGCTCCCCTTGGTGCCGCCCATGAACCGTCCGGCGTTTTCATCACTCCTGGACGGCTGCAGCTCCGCGAGTACCTCGTCCACCCAGGGGCCGGCGACGTTCACCGTAACCGCCGCGCGCGCCGTGTACTTTCCGTCCCCGAGCACGTCGGTGAACTCTACGCCCGCGACGTCGTTGCCGTCCATGATAAGGCGCTCTACGTTCGCGTAGGTGATGACGGCCGCGCCGTTGTCCTGGGCGGAGACGGCGTTCTCGACGGCGATCCTCTCGGCGTACTCGACCTGGGCGTCGTAGTAGAAAGCGGCGGCCTTCAAGCCCTCCGGATTGAGACCCGGCTCGCGCTCTTGCGTCTTCTTCCGGTTGAACATCTTGTGCCGGTCCATACTCTTGTCGAAGGAGAGCGTATCGTAGAGGGTCATGCCGAGACGGATCATGAGCGGACCGCGCGCGCTCCGGTCGTAGACGGGAACCAGGAAGCCAAGCGGCTTCACCAGATGCGGCGCCACGTGCAATAGCGCCTCTCTGTCCCTCAAGGACTCTCGCACGAGCGCGAACTCGTAATGCTCCAGGTAACGCAGACCGCCGTGGATCAGACGAGTCGCCCACTGCGTGGTACCACTCGATATGTCTCCCTTGTCCAGCAGCAGGACGCTCAAGCCCCGCATGGCGGCGTCGCGGGCTATACCCGTACCGTTAATGCCGGCGCCGACCACGATCAGGTCGAACTGCCGACTGCCAATGTTCTCCAACAACCTCTCTCGATCCATCTCTCTATCCTCTCTTACTTTCGCTTGCGTGCATCGCCCCGGATAGCGCATCTCGGGTCAACAAGATTCGAGATGGCCACCCAGCGCCCCTAGTGCCCGTTGTGCCTGTCTCGGGTTCGTGTATAGCCGATCAACGTGCCCCGTCCGGCTTCTTCCCCAGCTGCGGAGACCGTTGATTCTCTACAAAGTAGGATATGCACTCCAGCGTTTCGGACAGTGCTTGATCCCGCCTTTGCGGGCACCTCATCCGTGCCGGTCTCCGCCACGCTCTAAGCTCCCGTCACGGCAGCAGACTTGCCGCTACTCGCCACGTGCCGCGCCGTCTCGTGCATCAGCTCCTTCATCTGCGGATACGTCTCCACGTAGCGGTCCACGTAGAACTTGTACTCCTCGTGCGCCTCCTGATTCGGCTCCATCGTGTCCTCGGTATGGACCATGTACTCCGCCGCCTTCTGAATGTCCGGGTAGATGCCCGCTCCAACGGCAGCCAGCATCGCAGCCCCCAGAACCGGTCCCTCGCTCACCTTCGTGAAGGCTATCGGGATATTGGAGACATCGGCGTGCATCTGCATCCACAACTCACTCTTGGTCGGGCCTCCGGATACGACGTTGAGCCTTGGCTCGAACTCGTGGCGGCGCATGGAGCGGAGGATGTTCTCGGTTCCGTAGCAGATCCCCTCGATGATCGACCGGAAGAGGTGAGCCGGAGTGTGGCTGAGGGTCAATCCCCACAGCATGCCGCGCGCCAGCGGATCGGTGTATGGAGACCTGTTGCCCTGGAAGTAGTCGAGGGCGATGAGGCCGTCTGAGCCTATCG
>JBBPZT010000003.1:0-13867 GCA_038198625.1 Rubrobacterales bacterium | reverse complement strand
GCCGGTTTGCCGGAGCCGTCCACCAGCTCGCCGCCCTGGGCCCAGAAGTAGGGAAACAGCGAGGTCGTAACGGTCGCCTCGTCTCTGCCGGCCGGGAAGAGGTAGGGGGTGAGGCCCTGCTTCTTCATCTTCTCGCCCGTCGAGATCAGGTCGTCCCAGGAGGCCGGGGGCGTGGAGATTTTATCCTTCCGGTAGTACAGGACCCGCACGTCGGTGGTGAACTGGAGTCCCATCACCTTGCCGTTGTTGGTCATGGCTTCCCTGGCGAACGGGAAGTATTGGTCCGGGGAGATGTCGCCGAGGTAATCGTCGAGCGGGTAAGCATACTCGTAGAAGCGCGGGAAGATATAGGAGTCTACCTGTGAGATGTCCGCCGCCCGCTTCTGGGATGCTTGCTGCAAGAGTTGGGCCATCGCCGCCGTTACGTCGGCGGAGGAGGCGCGCGCGTTGATGGAGTACTTGTTGGAGCCCTCCCACTTGGAGATAGCCTTCTTCAGGTAGTCGACGCGGGCCTGGTCGGTATTCTGCTCCGTCGAGTAAGAGGGGATCGCCTGCCATCCGATGGACGGTCCGCTTGACTGGCCGCTCCCACCGCTGCCGCAGCCGGCGACCCCGAGCAGCGTCGCGCCTGCTAGAGAGGCCCCACCGAGCTTGAGGAACTCCCGCCTGCTCACCGGTCTCTTGCCTGTAGTCATGCTTCCTCCTTTCGCCACCCAGACGAACCACTACTCGCCGTGGGAAGCTCTTTTCACCCTTTCCACCCATTTCTCAGGTTGATATAACCTTACCAGAATCGTTTCGACCCTGGCCGGGCCGAGCGGTACTTCAAGCCTGTTTCCCCTGGGCGCGAGCCCTTCTAATATCTCCTCGTTGAGGTTCGTCCTGTACGCGACGGAGATCGGCAACCCGAACCTGAGCTTCGCCAGCGTTTCCTCCTCCGAGGCGTTGAAGACCCGGAGGATAAGACCATCCCTGTCGGCCGCTTTCTTGATGCTGCTCAAGACGACGGCGTTCCCAACGACGTTCAAAAAGAAACCCGGCGCGCCTTCAGGCGAGGGTCTCTCTTCCTCCTCCCTCTGCTGGGCGGCCCCTGCCTCCAGCGGCAGGCAATACTCCTCCGCCTCCCGGAAAAGCCCCGTTTCTCTCCAATTTCCCTCGTAGGGTACGATGGCATACTCGAAGACTTGTCGGCCGGCGCACTGGGCTTCGGGGGTCGCGAGCCCGGGACCGGCGTGTCCCCGGCGCGCGGCGAGGTCGTTGCGCGAGAGCCAGCCGACCGAGCGGACGAGGGTCAGTTGGATCTCCCCTTCCGGGGTCGCCTCGTACTCCGGAAGCCCCTTGTTCAGTACCGCCAGTCCACGTCCGTCGCCCTCCACGCAGACGAAACGGCGCTGGGCGTAGCTCGCGGTGTCTTCTTCCCGCCATCCGGTGCTGTCGGCGGGTCTCGTGGGCCGTCTGATCACGCCGAAAGCGGTCTCCGCCACCGATTCCTCAGCCTCGATGCCGCCCGGGAACACCGCCCGGAGGCGATGGTCTTTCGCCCGGTTGTAGAACTCGGTCCGGATCTCCACCCGCCGCGAGCCCGGCGGGAGCCTGACGGCAACCTTTACCGTACAGTGCACCAGGTCTTCGGAGCGGGAGTTCCTGTCGGGGCTCAAGCCCTTCGGCAGCCGGATCATACCCCGCAGCACCATAGTGTAGATATCCTCACCAGCTTCTATCCTCCACTCCGCCCCCGAGGAGAGGAACCGACTCTGCTCCCGTGGAGGGGAGAACGTGTACTCGTCACCCGCGTCTCCCTCGTCCACGAACAGGTTCAGGCCGGAGTAAGCTACCCCGGATTTCTTCTCCAGAACCCGCAAGGTAAAGTCGTCCTCGACGCTCACCCTCAGGTGCTCGTTCTCCAGCACCGCGTCCCAGGGCTGCTCTTCTTCTTGCTCTAGCTCTTCATCTCTCTGCGAGGTGACGAGCCGGTAGACCTTGTAGCCGAGCGGCGGCACGTCGCCCGCCTCGAACTCCAGGGTCGCCCTTTGGACGGCCTTGCGCCGGTAGAGGGCGTCCTCGATGTGGAGCGTCTCTCCCCTGGTCGCGAAAGAGATGGGGTTCTCGCGCGGGTCCACCAGGAGGGACTGTTTCAGGTCGAGTTTCTTCTGGCCGATCCAATCGAATATTCTGCGCCCGAGGGGAACGTCGACGTTGACGGAGACCTCGACCCTCACCCGTCCTCCGCGTTTCCAGGGGCTCGGGTTGAACACGACTATCGGGATCATGCCGGCACTCGGAGCCGGCGCCACGCGGGTCGTGAGGTAGTCCAGACACTCCTCGACCACCTTCCGTCCGACGCGCGTGGCGGTCTCGAAGCGGCCCAACATCTGCCGGTGGACCGCGTCGGCCGAGCAGCCGCCGATGGAGTCGTGGGCGTGGTTCTTTATCAGCTCGCGCCACGCGTACCTCAAGAAAGGCGAGTAGTCTCTACCTCCCAGGGCGTAGACGACGGCGGCGGCCCTCTCGGCCTTCCCTTCGAGGAGTTGCTGGGTCATCTCGTTGTGTTGTTTTATGTAGGTCCTGGAGGAGTAGGTGCCCTTGAGGATCGGCTGGTAACGGGACCAGCGTAGTTCACCAGAGTAAGTCGCCAGCTCCGGGTTCCCTTCCAGGAGGAGCCGCTCGAAGTCGGAGAGTTTGCCGTTGAAGACGTGATCCTGCATGGTCTGGTTCAAGTGAAAGACGTATTTAGAGAAATCCGGTTGGACCGTTACGTGGTCGCTGCCGTTCATCAGGAGGATCGCACCGCAAGAGGAGCGGGAGGCGAGCCGGTCCCGCAGTTCGTAGAGCGAATCGTAGCTGACGAGGTAGCTGCTCGGGTCCGCGAGCCGATCGTGGCGGAAGGAGATCCTGGCCGGGTCCCGCCCGAGGACCGCGGCGTTTGAATAGGTCTCCGAGAGGAAGTGGGCGGCGACTTTCGAGCCGTCGGGGGCCTGCCACCAGAACTCCGCCCCGAGCTCCGAGACGTCCTCTCCGAGCCCGCGCATGAAGTAGAAAGTACCGATGTCGAAGCCGCGGAGTATCTGTGGTAGCTGGCTCACGTGGCCGAAGGTGTCCGGGACGTAGCCCTGCTTCATGACGGGTCCGAAGTCCCTGGCGACCCGGTCGCCGAGCAGCAAGTTCCGGACCAGGGCCTCCCCGGAGATCAAAAACTCATCCGGCTGGACGTACCAGGGGCCGATCTCCAGCCTCCCCTCCCGGATGAGGGCCCGCAGCAAGTCCCGTTTCTCCGGCCGGACCTCCAGATAATCTTCCAGAAGAGATACCTGCCCGTCCAACATGAAAGAGCGGAACCCCTCATCTTTTTCAAGCAGGTCCGTCAACTCGTCCATGAAGTGGACCAGATAGAACCGGAACTCTTCGAACGTCGCGTACCATTCTCGATCCCAGTGAGAATGTGGGATCACGACGATGTTTACCGGGGTCCTGTGGGCGCCGGGTTCTTCTACTTCTCTCTCGGCGGAACTCACGTCGCGCGCCGCTCACCTTTCAGAGTTTTCCTTCGAGCCAAGCAACGCTTATCCTAGCATGTATCGTTGCGTGTGAGGCTGCGGGCATCCCCGTGGGTCACACCCGCGAAAATACTATTCGGGTCCCAGGAAAGACTCCAGATGCCGGTAGGATTCCACGAGCATCGGAAGCTCTGTATATTCTTCTGGTTGGTGGGCCTGCGCCGGTAGGCCGGGACCGAAATTGGCCGCCGCCACGCCGCGCTCCGCAAAGCGGGCCACGTCCGTCCAGGCTTGTTTGGGCCGCACCTCGATCCCCCCGTCTATGAGCCTCCGGAGGAGCGGGTTCTCAAGCTCCACCGGACCGCTCGGGGCGAAGTCCACGACCTCGTAAGATGCTTCTCCTCCGACCAGATCTACGAAAATTCGTTTCACGTCTTCCAGTTCCTTGCCGGGCGCGAAGCGGTAGTTGACGTTCACCCAGAACTCGTCCGGGACCACGTTCTTGGCCCGTCCGCCGCGTGCGAGCGTCGGCGTCAGTACCTCGTAGAACGGCAGCCCCTCCACCACGACTTTTTCC
Source organism: Rubrobacterales bacterium (assembly GCA_038198625.1). GTDB lineage: Bacteria > Actinomycetota > Rubrobacteria > Rubrobacterales > Rubrobacteraceae > JBBPZK01. Next base: position 9,796 of record JBBPZT010000003.1, on the reverse strand, counting down.
GCCGGACGCTCGTGCAGCGCGGCGAGGAAAGCCCCGGCTTTCGTCAGGGCGTTCTCCCCCTGCCAGGGGCGCGCCGAGTGGGCCGGGCGTCCCCGGAAAGTCACCTCGATCTGCGCCGTGCCGACGCACCCGACCTCAAGGGCTCCGGCCGTCGGCTCCAGGCACAACGCCAGGTCTGAGTCGAGGAGCCAGGAACTCCCCGCGAAGACGGCTTCGAGGCCGTTCTCGTGGTACGGTCCCTCTTCCCGCTCGTAGAACACGAAGGCCGGCTCCGCCCACGAGTTCCCCCAGTCGAACTCCTCCAGGAGCGCCAGCATCAGCGCGTCTCCGGCCTTCATGTCCGACGCCCCCCGACCGTAGATCCTCTCGCCCTCCACGCGCACCGGGATGCCGGCTTCCGGCTCCGGCACCGTATCCAGATGCCCGGCGAAGGCGACCGTGGCGCGTGACGCGTCCCGCCCCGTCCGGCGTACGGCCAGGCTGTTGGCGGTCCGCTGGACTTCCCATCCAGGGGTATTTGCCACCCGTGCTTCGAGGTCGTCGCAGAGATTCTTCTCCTCGCCGGTCACGCTCGGGCGCTCCAGGAAGAAGAGTAAGTCTTCCAGAAGGCGGTCGTTCATACGCTCACCCCGAACTGACGGAGGGCGTCGTTCAGGGAGGTCTTCTGGTCCGTGGATTCGCTGCGCTGGCCGATGATCAGGGCGGTTTGGACCCCGTAAGAGCCCGCCGGGAACTCCCTGACGCGGGTGCCGGGGACGACGACGGAGCGGGCCGGGACGCGGCCCCGGTGGACGACCTCTTCCTCTTCGGTCACGTCCAGGATGCGGGTCGAGCCCGTCAGCACCACGTTCGCCCCGAGGACCGCCCCTTCTTCGACGCGCACTCCTTCGGTGACTACGGCGCGCGAGCCGATAAAAGCGCCGTCTTCTATAACGACCGGCATCGCGCCCGGTGGTTCGAGCACCCCGCCGATACCGGCGCCGCCGGCGAGGTGGACGTTACGCCCGATCTGGGCTCCCGAGCCGACCGTGGCCCAGGTATCCACCATCGTCCCGCTCCCCACGTAAGCCCCGATGTTGACGTAGCCCGGCATCACCACCACGCCCGGTTCGACAAACGCCCCGTAGCGGACCGTCCCCGGCGGCACGACCCGGACCCCGGCTTCGGCGAGACCTTTCTTCGTGGGGATCTTATCGTGGTACTCGAAAGGTCCAACCTCGATGGTCTCCATCTCCGCCACGGTGAAGTACAGCGAGATCGCCTTCATCACCCACGCGTTGGAGATCCACCCGTCGTCCTGTTTCTCCGCAACCCGCAGCTCGCCCCGGTCGAGCGCGGCGATCGTATCGAAAACGGCCTGACGGTGCCCATCGTCTTTTAGCAAGTCACGGTCCTCGAACGCTGCTTCTATATTCTCTCTCATATGGGAGTCACTCCTTCCGGTCTGCAAGTTCCTGGAATCGACACGTGCGCCAGTCTAGCAAGCCGCCGTTCACGACGGGTTGCTAGCATGACATACAGTCCAGGGTGGCAAAGTAGACTACGGCCGCCGAGGTGTCTACTCCCTTCCCGAAGCGTTCCACCGGTAACTTCTCCAGCGCTGAAACATGCAGACAGAGCCAATAGCGATACATCCGGAGTTACGCACAGGCACAAAGTCAAGTAACGAACACATCTTTCTGGACCTGGTGGAGAGTCTATGGAGATTCCTGGGTTTTCTCGGAAACTCCGACCTCCAGACAGTAGATAGATTCTCAGAAGTCCCTCTACTTCTTCGGGAAAAGGAAACGTCGATTTAACCAGATGTTTCCCTCTATTTAGCTCAGAGGAGCGGCTAGTGCTCTAACCTCGCTCTCGTGTACAAAACGGAATCGGCAAAGGGTAGGCGTAAGATAAGGGGGACGCGTTGGTTCGTCACCCACGCTCTACTTTTGGTTGCCACCTTGCTGGTCGCGGCGCCGCTCCTGTGGATGGCCTCCCTGGCTTTGCAGGACCTCAAGGCGATCTTCTCCTACCCTCTGCAGCTCTTGCCGTCTCCCCCGAGGTGGGGGAACTTCGTGGAGGCCTGGCGGGCGCAACCCTTCGCCGTCTTCTACTTCAACAGCGTGGTCGTGGCGGCGGCCATAATCTGTGGGCAGCTCGTCACGGTTTGTCTGGCAGCTTACGCCCTCACCCAGCTCCGCTTCCGGGGACAGGAGAAGATCTTCCTGCTCATCCTGGCGACGATGATGGTTCCCGCACAGGTCACGTTCGTTCCGGCGTTTCTGGTACTCAAGCATCTGGGTTGGATCAACACCTACCAGGCTCTCATAATTCCGTTTCTGACCAGCGCTTTCGGCATCTTCCTCATCCGCCAGAGTTTCCTCCGGGTGCCGCAGAGCTTTATAGACAGCGCTAAGGTGGACGGCGCGGGACACCTTCGCATCCTGTGGAGCATTATGGTCCCGCTCTCCAAGCCCGCCCTCACTACCATGGTGCTGCTCAACTTCGTCTGGCACTACAACGACTTCTTCTGGCCGCTGGTCGTCACCAACTCGACCGACATGAGAACCCTGCCCATAGGGCTCGCCTCCTTCGTCGCAAACCAGGGCGGCGGCGAAGGGACGCCGTGGCATTTGATCATGGCCGCCGACGTCTTTACCGTCGCGCCGCTGACACTGCTCTACTTCGTTGCCCAACGCTTCATTACCCAGAATGACCTGACCTCCGGAGTGAAAGGATAGAAAGTGCCTAAATCCCTGAAAGTCGTGTTCCTCGTCGCTCTGCTGGCGGTAGTGGTGGCCGGATGCTCCATAAAACCCGGTACCGGCTCCAACCAGTCCGCCTCTACCAACGGACCAGTGAAGATAACCTTCTGGCACGGGATGAGCGGCCAGCTCAAGAACGTCCTGGACCAGCAGGTGAAAGAGTTCAACAACAGCCAGAACGAAGTGCGGGTCGTGGCCACCGCCCAGGGTAGCGACTACGCTACCAACCAGCAGAAAATCCTCGCGTCCATCGCGGCCGGTAACCCGCCGGACATCTGGCAGATCGAGATACACGCGCTTCCAAAGTTCGCCTCCAGCGGCGCCGTCATCCCCCTGGATAGTTACATGCAGAAGAGCAAGGACCACAAGAAGTCAGACTTCGTGCAGGGAATTCTCAAGAACACGCAGTACCAGGGGAAGACTTACGGCGCACCGTTCAACCGGAGCGTCCCGATGCTCTACTACAACGTCGACATGTTCAAGAAAGCCGGCATCTCCGGGCCGCCCAAGACCTGGCAGGAAGTGGCGGCGGACGCGAAGAAGCTAGCCAAGCCGAAACAGAAAGTCTACGGTTACGAGCCGGTAAACGTGTGGTGGTTCTTCGAGAGCATGGTCTGGAGCAACGGCGGGGAGATACTGAGCCCGAACAACAAAAAGGCCACGTTCGACACCAGGAAGGCCCAGGCCGGCATGGATGTCTGGAGCAAGCTCAAGCAGGACGGCGCACTGAACCTCAACAGCGGTACGGAGGCCTGGTCGCAGACGATATCCGACTTCTCGGCGGGCTGGACGGCCATGTTCACGGGCTCCGCGGGTGACATGGGCCAGATCGAGGCTGGAAAACCAAAGTTCCAGTGGAAGGCCGCCTACATCCCGAAGTTCGATAAGTACGCGGTGCCGACCGGCGGGGCGAACGCGGTGATTTTCTCGAAGGACAAGGCAAAGCAGAAGGCCGCCTGGAAGTTCATCTCGTGGTTTACCAGCAAGAACCAGACGATCACCTGGAGCCAGAAAACCGGATATCTGCCGGTAATGAAGTCGGCCATCGACGACCCCAAGATGGTGAAGTACTTCAAGGAAAACCCCAACCACAAGCTCCCGATAGAGCAGCTCAAGTACGCGCGCACCGCGCCTGAGGTCCCCGCCTATCCTCAGGTCCTGGACGACATACAGTCTGGGATGGACCAGATCATGTACAACGGAAAGCCGGTCGGCCCCTCGCTTAAAACAGCCGCCCAGAAGGCGAACAAAGACCTCTCGGGCTCGGGCTCTTGAGCCGGGTCGTCGCACACCGGGGGGCGGCGGGGCTGGAGCCGGAGAACACGCTGCGCTCCTTCCGCCGGGCGGCGAGGGAGGGCGCCGACGCCATCGAGCTTGACCTGCGCGTGAGCCACGACGGGAGCCTGGTGGCCATGCACGACCTAACCGTGGACCGCACCACGGACGGTACCGGCCCGGTTTCCGGGATGTCGCTCGCCGAACTACAGAGCCTCGACGCGGGTCTCGGAGAGCGGATACCCACCTTCGAGGAGGCGCTGGAGGCGACCGACCTGCCCATCCACGCCGAGTTGAAGGAAGCCGACACCGTGGAGCCGCTGGCGAAGCTTATCTGGCGGCAGGGGCTGATGGAGCGCGTCACGGTGATATCTTTCGACTTGGAGACACTGCTCCGGGTGAGGAGCAGCCTGCTGAGCATCCCGGTCGGGCTGATCCTGTTCGGCGCTCCGCGTCAGGGTATCGAGCGGGCCAAATCGGTGGACGCGAGCGTAGTCTCGTTCGAGGCTGCGCACCTGAGCGCCGACATTGTCGAACGCTGCCGCAAAGCGGGCCTGGATACAGCGGCCTGGACGGTAAACGATCCGGAACAGATGCGGCGGATGACCGGGCTGGGCGTTGACTTTGTCGCGACAGATCGCCCGGACCTGCTGGCTGGAATACTGGCCCGGCGATGACGGGAAGCGCCACGAACCGGGTGCGGAAGAACGGCGTCGTCAAGAAGAGGCGCCGGCGGTCGAGCAATTTCGTGGCCGGGATGGCGATGCTTTCCCCGGCCCTCATCGTGCTCGGGGCGTTCGTTTTCTTCCCGGTGCTCTACGTAGCCTACCTGAGCCTTACGAGTTGGGACCTTATATCTCCAGCCCCGAAGTTCGTCGGGTTTCAGAACTACCTGGACCTGGCGCAGTCGGGAGACTTTCTGGCGGCCCTGGTAAGGACCGCGGTGTTTAGCGGCGCGACGGCGGCGATCATGCTCCCGGCGGCGTTGTTTCTGGCGGTGCTTCTCAATCAGGAGTTCAAGGGCAGGAGCATCTACCGGACCGTGCTCTCCTCCCCGTACGTTGTGCCGCTGGTAGGCTCTTCGGTAGTCTGGCTCTGGCTCTACAACCCCAACTACGGCCTGATCAACTACGTCCTGGGACTCTTCGGGATCTCCGGACCGGCCTGGCTTCAGAGCTCTTCCACTGCGCTGCTCAGCGTCATCATCGCCTCGGCCTGGCAGTACGTCGGGTACTACACGCTGCTTTTCCTGGTCGGTCTCCAGAGCATCCCGGTCGAGCTCTACGAGGCCGCCAGGATGGACGGGGCTGGCAGTTGGACCGAGTTCAAGAGTATAACCGTGCCCCTGCTCACCCCGACCATCTTGTTCGCCAGCACGGTGAGCGTCTTGCAATCTTTTCAGGTCTTCGACCAGATCTACGTGCTCACCGGCGGAGGACCCGCGAACTCCACCACGACCCTGGTCTTCTACCTCTACCAGCAGGGGTTCCAGTTCTTCCACATAGGCACCGCCTCGGCGGTCTCGGTATTCATGCTCCTGAGCCTGGTCACCTTTACGACCCTACACCTGCGCTTCTCCCGCCGCTGGGTTCACTACGATCTCTAGAGCTCCTTCTAGACGGCCCAAGCACCTCCCACAGCGATATAGCCTTCCGGCACTCTTCGAGGCCCGGCACAAGCGCGACCCGGATATATCCTTCGCCGCCCGCTCCGAAAGAGCTTCCGGGGGCCACTATGATCCCCTCTTCCATCAGACGCAGGGCGTATGTTTCGTCATCCCCGGCGAACGCTTCCGGCACGGCAACCCAGAGGTAGAAGCTCGCGTCTGTTGGCAGATAGTCGAGCTTCGCGCGACGGAAGAACTCCGTGAAGAGCGCCCGCTTCTCCCCGAAGATGCGGCGGCGTTCTTCTACATGCCTGTCGTCGTTCCAGGCTACTGCGGCGGCGCGTTGGGTAAAGGTCGGGGGCGTGACCCCGATGGAGGGGCGGAGCTGTTTGAGTGCGGCTATCAGCTCCGGGTCGCCGGCCACCATCGCCGAGCGATACCCGGTCATGCCGCTCCGCTTGGATAGGGAGCAGAAAGCAAGGGTGCGCTCTTTCGTGATTTCGAGGATGGAGGGCGGAGGCTCGCCGGAGTAGATGTCGTTGTAGCATTCGTCCGAGAAGAGCAGGATGTCGTGCTCGCGGCAGAACCCGGCTACTTTCTCCAGGTAATCGTAGCCTGCCGTCGCGCCGGTCGGGTTGTGGGGGTAGTTGATCCAGAGTATCCGCGTCCGCCCCGGCTCTACCTTCTCCACTGGCAAGTGGAACCTATCCTCGGCCTTCAACGACACCGGCAGCGGTTCGCCGCCGGCGAAGAGTGCCCCGCGCTCGTAGACCGGGTAGCCCGGCGTGCCGTAGGCGGTCCCGCGCCGCTCGTGGGAGTGGTGGAGAAAGGCGAGCGGGGCGTGGAAGATCGCCTCCTTGGAGCCAGTGGCGGGGATGACCTCCGTCGCCGGGTCGAGGGCGACGCCGTGACGTCGCCCCATCCAGCCGCAAAAAGCCTCGCGCAATTCGGATGTTCCGGCGGCGCTCGGGTACTGGCTGACCTCCGGGATGGCGTCTGCCAGCGCCCGTCGTATAGTCTCGTCCGTCGGCTCGCGCGGGTCTCCGGTCCCGAAGTCGAAAATTTCGCTACCTTTTTCCGCCAACTCCCGTCGGCGCTCGTCGAGGCGCAGAAGCGGGTAGGCGCCGCCGCTTTCGAGCACGGGGTTCAGGAGTAACGTGCTCGGGCTATCGTCCCGGGCGCCTTCCTGGGCCGTGATTTCGTCTTCGGGTCTTGTCGCACCGGGTTTCCGCACGGAGTATATTCCCTCTAAAGCTCTGCTTGCAGGAGCCAGAAATATAACATCCCCTTAGCCGGAAGGAGGAGTTGGTATTTTGGACGAATTCCACTACGAGGGGGGCTCCCTGTTCTGCGAGGGCGTGTCGCTCGCGGAGATCTCCCAGAGGGTGGGGACCCCCGCATACGTCTACAGCCACGCCGCCCTGGAGGGTGCATACAGGGAACTGGATGAAGCTTTCTCCGGCCTGGATCATCTGGTCTGCTACGCGGTAAAAGCGAACAGCAACCTGGCCGTCTTGAGGACGCTCGCATCCTTCGGGGCCGGGGCCGACATAGTTTCCGGTGGCGAGCTCTACCGGGCGATGCGGGCCGGGTTCGACCCGAAAAAGGTCGTCTTCGCCGGGGTCGGCAAGACCGAAGATGAGCTGATAGCCGGGCTCGGGGAGCGCATCCTGCTCTTCAACGTCGAGTCGGCTTCTGAGTTGGAGCACCTGGAACGCTTCGCGGCCCGGCACGGTAAGAGAGCCCGAGTTTCCCTGCGCGTCAACCCGAACGTGGACGCCGAAACCCACGATCACATCGCCACCGGGCGGGCGGGTGACAAGTTCGGTATTCCCCTCGACGAAGCGCTGACCCTGGCCGAGAGGATAGGAGATTTCAGGTGCCTGGACCTCATCGGGGTGCACCAGCACATAGGGTCCCAGATCACCAAGCTCGCTCCCTACGCCGAGGCTGTCGAGAGGTCCGCCGGTTTTGTCGAGGAGCTGAAGCACCGTGGCTTCGACGTCAAGTACTTCAACATCGGCGGCGGTCTCGCTATCCGCTACAAGGATGAGGAGACTCCTACCCCGAAACAGCTCGTTGACGCCGTCCGTCCCGCGCTTGAAGCGACCGGCACGAAGATCCTCTGCGAGATGGGACGCTATATCGCCGGTAACGCCGGCGCCCTCCTCACCAGCGTCATCTACCGCAAGAAGAGCGGCCAGAAGAGCTTCATCGTCGCCGACGCGGGCATGAACGACCTCCTGCGTCCGAGCCTCTACGACGCCCACCATGAGGTCCTCCCCGTCGAAGAGAGCAACTCCGTGGCGGACGCGGACCTCGTCGGCCCGGTGTGCGAGAGTGGGGATTACCTGGCCCGTGACCGGGAGCTTCCCGACGCCGCCGAAGGCGGCCTGCTCGCCGTTATGAGCGCCGGGGCTTACGGCTTCTCGATGGCCTCCAACTACAACTCCCGTCCTCGTCCCGCCGAGGTGCTGGTGCACGGTGACCGCTGGGCCGTGGTGCGCGAGCGCGAGCACTACGCCGACCTTATAAAAGGCGAGCTGATCCCGGCCTTCCTGTAGATCGGCAACGGATGATGAGGGAAGGCAAGATCCCGGACCCGCCCGACGGGCTCGAAGTCCTCACCCTGGCGTGCAGGCCAGACCTCCAGCCCCTCGCCAGGGCCCTCGATCCAGCCGTGCTGCCCAGATTCATAACCCACGACGCGATGGTCGGCCGGTACTGGAATAGGCTGTACGATGTTTTCCCGGACTTCCAGATCGCCGTCTGCGAAGGAGAAGAGGTCGTGGCGTCCGGCAACTGCATCCCCGTCTCCTGGGGTGGAACCGTGGAAGGCTTGCCGTCGGAGGTCCTCGACGCGGTGCTGGAGCAGGGGATGCTCGATGCCAGCCGCGAACGCTCACCGACGGCCGTCTCGGCCCTCTTCGCGGTCGTATCCCGCGAGCATCAGGGTCGCGGACTCAGTAGGGTGGTCCTCGGGGCGATGAAGGCCGTCGTCGCCGAACACGGTCTCGGCGACCTCATCGCGCCTGTCCGTCCCACTCTTAAAGAGCGCTACCCGCTCACGCCGATGGAGCGCTACGTCGAATGGGTGCGTGAAGACAGGCTGCCCTTCGATCCCTGGCTGCGCGTGCACCGGAGGATGGTATCGGAGATCCTGCGCGTCGCGCCGCGTTCCATGCTCGTCACGGGTACTATCTCCGAATGGGAGGAGTGGACGGATATGCGTTTCCCGGATAGCGGAGAGTACGTCATCCCCGGCGCGCTGCAACCCGTCGTGATGGATGTCGGGGAAGACGTTGAGACCTACGAGGAGCCGAACGTCTGGGTACGTCACGTCGTGCGTCCTTCTGAAGAGGGAGGCGAGATTGCTCCGGGGTGAGAAGGTGATCCTGCGCGCCGTGACCCGCGAGGATTTGCCGCGTCTGAGAGAGTTTAGGAACGATCTCGCGGTCGAACTTGCCGGTGGCGGAGATCCCCCAACTCCACAGCCGCTGGAATTACTCCAGGCGGAATTCGACCGAGAGGCCCGAGAGCCGAGTCGCAGCAAGACCAACTTCGTCATCGAGGCCGACGGCGAGTGCATCGGTAACTGCGGCCTGTTCGAGATAGACGAGACAGCCCGCCGCTGCGAGCTTGGCATTACGATCGGGGATAAAGACTACTGGGGACAGGGCTACGGGCGCGACGCCGTTGGGGTGCTGCTCGACTACGCTTTCAGGTTGCGGAACTTCCGGCGGGTGTGGCTGGAGGTCCACGCCGGGAACGAGCGGGCCATCCGGACTTATAGGGCGTGTGGCTTCGTGGAAGAGGGCCAGATGCGGGAGCACGCCTGGCTAGACGGCGGCTACGTGGACATGATCTACATGGGCATCCTGCGAGACGAGTGGCGAGTCGCGAATGCCCCCGCAAGTTCTTCCTAGACTTTGTCCTGACCGTTCCCGCCGCCTGCCCGACGGTTGGTGAGTAGCGGTGAGATTAGCGGACGATCTTGGGAGATGGCGGCGTCCAGGGAGAGGTCTTTCGCGCGCGTCAGGTTGGCGTAGAGTTCGGCGTTTGGCACGACGTTCGTCTTCATGAAAGCCTGGAACCACTGGGGAGCCTGCGAGACGTAGCCGCCGGCCTTTATGCTCTGGGCGAACTGTTGTGGAAACTGGGGGTTCAG
>JBBPZT010000002.1:0-11551 GCA_038198625.1 Rubrobacterales bacterium | reverse complement strand
ATGAGGGGTAGCTGAGTTCGTGTCGTCTGGTGTCGTGAAGAGCAGAGGAGGCCGGAATATTACGTTGGTTCGAGGGTTTGGGGTGTGATGGGCGTGAGTGATTTTGGGACCAGGTACATCTTCGTAACGGGCGGGGTCGTTTCGTCCATTGGCAAGGGGACTAGCGCCGCGGCGCTCGGGATGTTGTTGAAGAGCCGAGGTTACAGGGTCGTGTTGCAGAAATTCGACCCGTATATCAACGTCGATCCTGGGACGATGAACCCTTACCAGCACGGTGAGGTTTTCGTTACGGAGGACGGGGCCGAGACGGACCTGGACCTCGGACATTACGAGAGGTTTCTGGACGAGAACCTGGGCAAGCTCTCGAACGTAACGACCGGGAGTGTTTATTGGGAGGTCATCCAGCGGGAGCGGCGGGGGGATTATCTCGGGGCGACCGTGCAGGTCATCCCGCACATCACGAATGAGATCAAGAACCGCATCGGGCGCCTCGGCCAGGAGAACGACATTGTCATAACGGAGATCGGAGGTACTGTCGGCGACATCGAGAGCCTGCCGTTTCTTGAAGCTATAAGGCAGTTCCGGAACGATGTCGGGCGCAAGAACGTCCTCTACGTTCACGTCTCTTACGTGCCTTATATAGAGGCGGCCGGGGAGCTAAAGACGAAGCCGACCCAGCACTCGACGCAGCGGCTGCGGGAGATCGGCATCTCTCCGGACATACTCATCTGCCGGGCGGACCGTCCCATAGGAGAGGATATCCGGCGTAAGATCGCGCTCTTCGGTGACGCGGAGCTCGACTCGGTTATACCGGCCGAGAACGCCCCGACGCTCTACGATATCCCCCTGAGGCTTCACGACGCGGGGCTGGACGACCTGGCGTTGGATAAGCTGGGGTTGCCGGCCCCGGCGGCGGAGCTCGGGAAGTGGCGCAACCTTGTCGACAGGATATTCGGGGCGAGCGGCAGCGTGAAGGTGGCGATCGTCGGGAAGTACATAAAGCTGCAGGACTCGTATCTCTCCATAGTCGAGGCGCTTCAGCACGCAGGTGCCGCCCACGGCGTGCGGGTGGACCTCGAGTGGGTAGACTCCGAAGATTTGACGGATGGCCAGGCGGCGCGCGAGAGGCTCGAAGGGGCGGACGGGGTACTGGTCTTGCCGGGCTTCGGTAATCGCGGCACGGAGGGTAAGATCCAGGCGGCCCGATACGCGCGCGAGAGCGGGACTCCTTACCTCGGGCTGTGCCTCGGGATGCAGATAGCGGTTATAGAGTTCGCCAGGAACGTCGCGGGCCTTGAGAGGGCCAACTCCACCGAGTTCGACGAGGAGACCCCGCATCCGGTCATAGGCATCATGGCGGACCAAATAGGAGTAGACATGGGCGGCACGATGCGTCTCGGCTGCTATCCTTGCGAACTCGTGCCCGGAACGCTCGCCGCCGAGGTCTACGACATGGACCGGGTAGACGAGCGCCACCGTCACCGCTACGAGGTCAACAATGACTACCGGGAGCCGCTCTCTGAGGCCGGTATGGTCTTCTCCGGAACCTCCCCGGACGGACGACTGGTCGAGATCGCCGAGCTCAGGGACCACCCGTTCTTTATCGGGAGCCAGTTTCACCCCGAGTTCAAGAGCCGCCCCCTGAGGCCGCATCCGCTCTTCGCGGGCTTTATCGGGGCTTGCGAGAACGCATCCGGCGAACGCGAGAGCGACCACGAGAGCGAACGCGAGACCCGGCAAGAGGATGTCGAAGCCGAGGATCCGGCAAGGGAGCGGGCAGCCCGCTGAAGACTGCCGGAGTAGCCGTACGGCCTGAGTCCGGGACCCGGAGCCATGTCGTGCTCTTGCTTCCCGAAGAGCCAGCCGGCGACATTACGACGTGCGCCGCCGGAGCCGCCGAGTTCACGGCGAGCCTGACCTGGCGATGTCCGGAAGAGATGCCGACCGGTCCGTCACTCTCCGTTCTGCCTGGAAGCGAGACCGGACGCCTGAGGTGCTCCGTCACGGAAAACGACGAGCCGGAGGAATGCACGAGACGTATATCCGCCAGGATACGGGCTTTGGACGGGCTGGATCTCACCGCCGCCCTCGACGCCGCCCTGAGGGTAGTAAACGAAACCGCTACCCTCACGGAAGCACTGTTGGAAGCCCGGTCTGTCCGGTTGGCGTCGCCGTGGACTTTTCCTGCTCCCGTCCGCGAGCTACTGGCAAGGGACCTGAAAGATGCACGTTTCGAGGTCCGTTTTGCCCCGGTGTGGACGCCTTTTCCAGGGACCATTTGGGAGGATGCTCCGGTGGCTGACGTCGCGCTGGGTGTGCGCGGAGCGGAAGAGGAGGTCAGATCCCTACTCGAAGACCATCCATCGTGGAGGATAGCTTCAGGACCCCCCGAAAGCTTTTGGCACGAGCAATGGCCGGAGTAAAAGAGTGAGGATAGGAGTCGTCAGAGAGCTTACGGTGGGGGAGAGCCGCGCCGCCCTAGCCCCCGAGGCCGTCTACGAGCTCACGAAGGTCGGTCACAGGGTGATGGTCGAATCGGGGACCGGCGAGTCCTCGGATATGCCGGATACAGAGTACAAGGAGGCCGGCGCGCGTGTTTACGCGGATGCCGAAAAAGTGTACGCCGACTCTGAGCTTCTCGTGAAAGTCTACGGTCCGGTAGAGGAAGAGTACGCCCATCTCAGAGAAGACCTCATTCTCTTATCCTTCCTCTCGTTGCCGATCAACCCCGGACTGACGCGGGCCGTGCTCCACTCCCGGTGTGTCGCCCTGGCCGCGGAAGGCATCCGCGATGGCCGAGGTCGGTTGCCCATCCTGACGCCGATGAGTGAGATCGCCGGACGCTTGACCCCCCAGATCGGCGCCCATTATCTCCAGCGCCCGAATGGGGGAAGAGGTATCCTGCTCGGGGGCTCGACTGGCGTCCGGCCGGGGCGCGTGGTGATCCTGGGTGGCGGTATCGTCGGCTCGGTCGCCGCCCGCGTGGCGAGCGGGCTCGGGGCAGAAGTGGTCGTTATGGACCGGGACCTCGACCGCCTCAGGCGCGTGGAGGAAGCCCGTCTTGGCAGGGTTGCGACCCTGGCGGCCGGCAGCCTCGATATAGAAGAAGCCGTCGCGAGCGCTGACCTCCTGATCGGGGCGGTCTTCGTTGTCGGCTCACGGACACCGACGCTCGTGGATCGGGAAACCGTCAGACGCATGAAGAACGGGAGCGTGATCATCGACGTCGATGTAGATTACGGTGGGTGTGTCGAGACCTCTCACACGACCACCCTGGACAACCCGGCTTTCGTGGAGGAGGGCGTCGTCCACTACTGCGTCAAGAATGTCCCGGCCACCGTCCCGGTTACCGCGACCCGCGCCCTCTCCAACGCCATACTGCCTTTCGTGCGCGAGGTCTCCGGCCGCGGACTCATAGATGCGCTTAACTCTGACGTCGGCCTTCGAAGCGGCGTGGTCGCCGCCGAGGGTCGGGTTGTGAGCCCTCCCCTGGCCCAGGCCCGGGGCGAGGACCACCAACCTCTCTCCTCCGTCCTGCCGCTTCATTCGGAGGTCCTGTGAACAGCAGCGCCACAAGCGGGGAGGTGAGCAGACCCTTGGCTAGTTTTACCGTGGAGTTGGATGTTTACTCTGGTCCTTACGAATGGTTGCTCGCCCTGATCCTCAAGGAAGAGGTGGAGATCTTCGAGGTCCCGTTGCGTGAGATCGTGGACCTCTACCTGAACTCTCGTCCCGAGGGTGGTCCGGATGCCCTGGAGCGCGACACCGAGTTCGTCGGCTCCGCCGCATCCCTGGTGCTGCTCAAAAGCCGGACGCTTTTCCCGGCTCTCGAGTCCGAGGAGCCCGACGAAGAACCGGCGCTCTCTCCGGAGCAACTCGCCGACAGGCTCACGGCTTACCTGAAGGTCAAACGAGGCTCCGAGTATCTCCGCGAGAGGTTCGATGCGAACTCTGGCTTCCACGCCTCCGCCCACGCCCTCCGGCCCCGTCCCGGACGCCTCCGGATAGACGCCGCCCGTCTCCAGCACGCCGCCCGCCGGACCTTCTCACGCCCCATCGAGCCACCGACGGCACACCTGGGCCCGATCACGCTGACCATTCAAGAGCTTGCGGCCTGGATCCGCTCCTCTCTCGTCCGCGGCCCTCTCTCATACGAAGACCTGGTACGGGACATGGACCGCCTCCACGCCGCCGTAACCTTCGCCGCCTCCCTCTCGTTAGCCAACGAAGGCCACCTTACGCTCTCCCAGTCGGACCCCCTAGGGCCGCTTACGTTCCTGCCCGCCGTATGATTCCACGTCCGGCCCATCTGATAGAGTCCGTCCTGCTCGTTAGCGCCCGACCCATCGAACCGGGAGACCTCGCTTCCGCAACCGGGCTACCTACCCGGGAAGTGCAGGATGCCCTTTACGAACTCGAAACCCGCTACTCTCCGGAAAGCTCCGGCATAATCCTACGCAACGTGGCCGGTGGCTACCAGCTAGCTACGAACCCAGCCTGCGCCGCCTCCGTGGAACGCTTCAGGCAAGAGTTGCGACCCACCCCGCTCTCCAACGCGGCCCACGAAGTCCTCTCCTGCGCCCTCTACCTGGGCCCCCTGACCCGCGCCGCCGTCTCCGCGGCACGTGGCGTCAACTCCGACGCCGTCGTCCGAGGACTCCTGGAACGCGGGCTTCTCGCTGAAGCTGGATCCGACAAGGGCATCCCAGGCTCTCCCGCCCTCCTGGCCGTCACCGATGAGTTCCTTGCTTCCGCCGGCGCCGCCTCACGCGAAGACTTTCCATCCCTGGAGACGCTCGTCGCCCCCGAGGAATTAGACCGCCTCAGGCAACGCCTCAACGAAGCGCGTGAGCGTGAGGCGCCGCCCGCCCCGGACGGAGTCTGAAGAGATGCGTCTACAAGCTTATCTAGCCCGCGCGGGAGCCGCGCCCTCTCGCCGCAAGGCTGAAGGTTTGATCTCCTCCGGCAGGGTTACGCTCAATGGAGAGACCGCGACCCTCGGCGTGAGCGTCGCGCCGGAAGACGAAATCCTACTAGATGATAAGCCAATAACCCTGCCCCAGGCGTTCACCTATCTGGTCCTCAATAAGCCCACCGGTTACCTGACGACCTTGCAGGACGAACCGTGCCGCGGACGCCCAACCGTGGCCGAACTCATGCCCGAAATACCAGGCCTCGTACCCGTCGGACGCCTCGACGCCGACACGACCGGACTCATAATTCTGACAAACAACGGCCCGCTCGCCCACCACATCGCCCACCCATCCTACGAGATCGAAAAACAGTACCGGCTTACCACGAGAGGACGCGCCCCCGACGAAGCGCTCGCGGCCCTCGCCGCAGGCCCGACCCTCGAAGACGGCAAGATGTTCCCACCAAAACTGACCAACCTCAACCGCGCCGGAAAAATCACCACCCTCGACCTGACCATCCACGAAGGCCGTAACCGCATAATACGTAGGGCATGCAGTGCTGTCGGCCTCTCTCTCATCTCCCTTGAGCGCATTCGTGTCGGTCCTGTGTTGTTGGGCAACCTCCCACCTGGCCATGTCCGGGACCTCACAAGATCCGAACTAGAGGCGCTGCGGTGAGTCCCGTATCCGGTGTCCCGGGAAAAGACTTCTCCCTGGAAGACGTCAGAGGCTCATTCCCCGAAGAGTTGGAGATAGAGTCCCTCTCCCATCCCGTGGGCGCCACGGTGGTCATCCCCGGTTCAAAAAGCGTCACCAACCGCGCCCTGATCCTGGCCGCCCTTGCCGATGGCCACTCGACAATCACAAACCCCCTCTTGAGCGATGACTCCTACTACCTGATGCAAGCCCTAGCAACCCTTGGCTTCTCCCTGGAAGTAAAAGCAGACGAAGCTTCCGGAACAGCCCAGGCACACATCCACGGACAAAGAGGCATAATACCAAATAGTGATAGTAGTAGTGAGTTGAGTTTGTTTGTAGGGAACGCTGGGACGGTAGCGAGGTTTCTTCCTCCGGTCCTCGCGCTCGGGAGTGGGACCTACTTAGTGGATGGGGTGTCCCGGATGCGGGAGCGGCCCGTAGAGGATCTGGTGGATGCCATCAGGCTACTTGGGGCGAAAGTCGGTTATGCGAGGGAAGACGGAAAGTTTCCGCTTATAGTCTATGGGGGCGGCCTCCGGGGTGGAGAGGTACGGGTCGAGGTGAGCAGGAGCAGCCAGTTCCTGAGTGGGCTGTTGATGACGGCGCCTTACGCGAGGGAGGGCGTGATACTCGAGGCCGGTGAGGGACGAGGCTCGAAGCCTTATGTTGGGATCACGACATCCATGATGGGCGATTTCGGGGTCGAAGTCCTCGTGGATGAAGGCTTTGGGCGCTTCGAGGTTTCTCCATCTCATTACCGGGCTATCGAGTACGCCGTCGAGCCGGACGCTTCCGCCGCCTCTTATTTTCTCGCGGCGGCGGCAGTAACCGGTGGGCGGGTCAGGGTCCCTGGTCTCGGGAAGAACTCTACGCAGGGAGACTTAAGGTTTGCTGGGGTGCTGGAGCGGATGGGGTGTGATCTCGAGATCGGCCGGGACTTCGTGTATCTTGGAGGTCCGGAGCAACTGCGCGGCGTCGAGGTGGATATGAACGAGTTCTCGGACACGATGATGACCCTGGCCGCGATAGCGCCGTTCGCGTCGAGCCCAACCGTTATAAAGAATGTCGAACACACGAGATATCAGGAGACGGACCGTATCTCTGCCGTTGTAACGGAGCTTGGTCGCCTCGGGGTGCGGGTCTCCGAGGGCCGGGACGGACTGCGCATAGAGCCCGGCCCTGTCGAGGCGGCGTCCATCGAGACCTATGGGGATCACCGGATGGCAATGGCTTTCTCGATAACCGGACTCGTTGCACGAGGGATACGTATACGGAACCCGTCATGTGTCACGAAGACCTTCCCGGAATACTTTCGTGTTCTCGATACCCTGCGATGACGGCTACAGGTCAGTCCCGCTACCGGGGGCCACGTATCCGCTATACTCTCGTGGCCGATGAGTGGATTTCTGATAGCCATAGACGGTCCTGCGGGCAGCGGTAAGAGTTCCGTTGCCCGCGCGGTCGCCGGCCGCCTCGGATTCTCCGACATAAACACCGGGGCAGCCTACCGGGCGGTTGCCTTTCTGGTATTACGCGGGGGCCTTGATCCAGACAACGAGGAAGACCTCGCCGCCGCCGCCGGACGCATCAGGCTAGAGGGAGAGGGAGTCCTCGTGGATGGCGAGCCTGTCCCCGAAGAGGAGTTGCGTAGCCCCGGAGTCTCAGCGGCGGCTTCCACCGTGTCCGCGAGCCCTAGAGTCAGGTCGGTTCTCTTGTGGGTACAGCGGGAAGCGGCCGAGAGGGCACGGGAGATGGGTGGCGCTGTCGTCGAAGGCAGGGATATAGGTACGGTCGTTCTACCGGAGGCGGAGTTGAAGATCTTCCTATCCGCCTCTCCTGAAGAGAGGGCGCGACGTCGGGCGCTCCAGAGTGGCCGGGAAAAAGAGTTGGAGCGTATTAGGGAGGCCATGAAGACCCGGGACCGCCGAGATACAGAGCGTGAGACATCTCCCCTAAAGCCGGCTCCGGACGCCAGGATCATAGACACGACCGACCTGGAACTCGAAGAGGTGGTAGCCTGTATCCTGGATCTCGTCGGCGAGATCCCCGAGAAGTCCGACGCGGAAAGAGGCTCGTGAGCCTTGGTCTCCCCGGTCAGCGGTAGTATCAGAAACACCGGAAACTCGCGAGTTGGTCACATGTCTCTCCGCTACCAGGTCTTCCGATGGTTCATGATATTACTCTTCAACGTTGTTTACGGCATTACCGTGGAAGGACGTGAGAATGTTCCCCGCAGCGGACCTCTGGTAATAGTCGCCAACCATTCCCAGTACCTCGACCCGGTCTTCGTGTGTGTGTGCGTACCCCGACGCATCCAGTGGATGGCCAAAAAGGAGATCTTCATCTTCCCGTTTCGACATTTCTTTCGGTTTATCGGTACTTTCCCCGTGGACCGTGAGGGTGGCGGACGTGCCGCCTTGCGTTCAGCCATCGGATACCTCTCCGGAGGCTGGGCTCTGGGTATCTTTCCTGAAGGCACCCATAGGGCCAAAGGCCCCAACGTTAGCCCTATGCGCGAACCGAAGAACGGGGCCATAATGCTCGCCTCCCGCGGCGACGCCAGCATCCTCCCCGTCTACATAGGCAAAGTCCCAACCCTCTTGTCTCGCCTGAAAGGACAAAGGCTCCGCGCCTACATCGGTCCACTTATAACCGTCGATAATACTTTGAGGGGTAGAAAAATGTACCAGGAGGTGTCGGAGAACGTTCTCACCGCCATCTACGGGCTCCCTGGGGATCATGGGCGTGACCTATCATGAGTGGGCTGCCGGTTGTTGCGATAGTAGGCGCTCCCAACGTGGGAAAGAGTTCTCTTGTAAACAGGGTTCTGGGCCGACGTCAGGCGGTTGTATCCGGTGAGCCCGGAACGACGCGCGACAGGACGTACAATCGGGCAGAGTGGGCCGGGAGAGAGTTCATACTGGTGGATACTGGCGGGATGGAGCCTCTTTCCAGTGTCGGACTCGAGGCCCTGGTTACGCTCCAGGCGAGGGCGGCGATAGAGGAGGCGGCGGTGATACTACACCTCGCTGATTCGAGAACTGGTCTTACCGAGGCGGACGCCACGATATCCAGGGAGCTCAGAAAGGCCCCGGGTGAAGTCGTGCTGGCAGTAAACAAGTTGGACAACCCGGCTGACGACACGGATCGTTATCCGTTTTACTCTCTCGGAGAGGGCGAGCCTTATCCTATCTCCGCCGCGCATGGTCTCGGGACCGGTGACTTGCTCGACGCGGTGGTGGCCCGTCTTCCGGAGCCGGTGGAAGATGATGATGAGGAACTGCCGCGTCTGGCCATAATCGGCCGCCCAAACGTCGGCAAGAGCACGCTCTTGAACAGGATCCTCAACTCCGAGCGCTCCGTGGTTTCCGATGTTCCTGGAACCACGACTGACGCGGTTGCCGGGGAAGTCTCCGTGGAAGGCGACGGTAAATATCTGGTCCTGGATACCGCCGGCGTGAACCGCAGCGCGCGACGGGCTGACGGGGTGCCGTATTACTCTTCTCTACGGACCGGCGAGGCTATCCGGGTCTCAGACGTCTCGTTGCTCCTGGTGGATGCGACTGAAGGACTCGTCGGAGGAGATTTGCAGCTCGCGCGTCAGATAGAGGAAGCCGGGAGGTCTTGCGGGGTCCTTATAAACAAACGTGACCTCGTGTCGTCAGAAAGACTCAAGGAGGTCGAGTATCAGGTATCCGTCAGGATGACGGATCTCAAACCCCCGACTCTCGCCCTCTCCGCCCTTACCGGTTCGGGGGTTGAAGAAGTCCTTTTACTTGCCGCTGGACTCAGGCGCGCATATAACCTACGCCTAACGACCCATGAGGTAGCGGAGTTCATAAACTATCTCGTTGGCCGGAGCGCACCGCCCAGGGCGGTCAAGATACGCTTCGCGGCCCAGACCGGCTCTTCTCCTCCCAGGTTCACGCTTTTTGCAAATCGTCCCAAAGATATACCGGACTCTTACCTCCGTTACGTAGAGAACTCGCTCCGAGAGCGCTATGACTTGCGGGGCGTGAGCCTACGCATCAATGTAAAGAGTAGTCGCTAGAGCTTCATGTCGTGATTCTAATGACGGACTTTCTCCACAAACAAACCTTGAAGTGGCTCAATCTGAAACTGTACTTCAGGTTGAGGTGAGGTTATACTTCCATGCTATGAGAGATGACGAGTTATCAGGAGAGGGGATCGGTGAAGGTATGGCTGGATCCATCCCCGAAGCGCAGGTCCAGGAAGACCTGACGGCAATATCCAAAGAGGAACTGGGTGCCTTGCTGGGGAAACTCGTCTCGGAAGAGCGGGAGATCAGCTACAGGCGCCGTATATTGCAGGGGAAGATAGATCTGGTGCGGGCTGAGCTCGTGCGTCGTGGCGGTGTCACTATTCCTCCGGAGGACCTTGCGCGGGTGCTAATGGGGGAGAGAATACCTGATCGGGACGAGGAGGGAGGAGCGTCGTGAGCGCCTCTTGTCCGGAATGCGGCTCTCCCATTACGCTGGAGATGAGGTATTGTCCTGAGTGTGGGTCCCCGCTTGCACATGGTCAGTCCACCGTCTCTTATTCACCGAACTTCATCGAGGATGAGGGGGATCCAACCCCGGAAGTAAACGGCGCCGCCTTGATCGAGTTGGATCAGGTGGAGGGCACGCCGGGTCGTAGGATGCATGACTTGCACTTCGACGAGCCGGTCGTGGTAGGCAGGAGCCCTAGCAGCGAAGTATTTCTCGACGATGTGACCGTCTCAAGGAGTCACGCCGAGATAAGCTCTGGAGAGGGAGGTTTCCGCATAAAGGACAGCGGCAGTCTGAACGGGACATATGTCAATAGGGTACGGGTAGACTCCGTCGATTTACGCAACGGAGACGAGATACAGATAGGAAAGTACCGCTTCAGGTTCGTTTGCGCATGATTTCCACGGCCGTAGATCAGAGGATGGTGGTGATTCTAGTTGGAGAATAGTAGTACCAGGGACACTTTTACCATAGGCGAGGTCGTTTCCGCCCTCCGTGAAGAGTTCCCAACACTCTCGGTGAGCAAGATCAGGTACCTGGAGCGACGGCGTTTGATCAACTTGACCCGTACTCGTGGCGGGTACAGGCTCTTCCGCTCCCACGATGTCGAACTCCTCAGGTACATCCTTTCCCTTCAGGATAGGGAATACCTCCCCCTCAAGATCATCAAGAAACGTATCGAGAGCGGCGCACCGATATCTCGCCCCGACGGTGATTCATCCGGAGAGTTTTCGAGCGTTCTCGAAGACAGGACCTACACCCGCGAAGAGATGGCCGAAACCATGGAATGTGACCAGAGGTTCGTGGATGAGTTGATGTCCGTCGGTGTGATCGGGCGAAACGGTTCTCTTTCCCAGCGGGACGTGGAAATCTCCCGCATGGCGCTCGAGATGGCGAAGTACTCCATCCAGCCCCGTCACTTGCGCGGTATCATGGCTGCCGTTGACCGGGAGGCGGCCATGTTCAAGCAGGTACTCAACCCCGAGTTGCGAAGTGGAGACGACGCCAGGGTTCTCGGGGCCGTCGAAAAAGCCCGCCACCTCGCTTCCGTTGACTCCCGCATGAAAGAGTTGATGATGGCTAACATTATTGACTCCTTCGGTCCGTGAAAAACGAACAACGGAGAGACCCCGTCCTACCAGACCTACCGGAAATAGAGCGCTTCATCTTCAACGTCCCTGATTTCCCCCGGCCCGGCATATCCTTCAAGGACATAACCCCTCTCATAGAGGACGGCGCCGCCCACCACGGCGCCGTGGAGGCACTCGCAAGCGCCGTAGAAGGCATCGAGTACGATCGCGTGCTCTCCGCCGAGGCCCGCGGCTTCGTCTTCGGTACTGCTCTCGCCTATCACGCCAGAAAAGGGCTTATACTAGCCCGCAAAGGCGACAAGCTCCCCCGCAAGACTATCTCCGCAACTTACGAACT
>JBBPZT010000001.1:0-5587 GCA_038198625.1 Rubrobacterales bacterium | reverse complement strand
CTCATTCGTCTCCCCGTCTTCGAGACTCCAGGACGAGGTGACGAGCCGGTCTCCCAGGTAGCGCTCCAGATAGTCCAGGGTGTAGGACCAGCCGTCGCCCTGGTTCTCCACGAAGCCCTGCAGTAGGACGAGCGTCGAGGGTTCGCCCTCCTCACCCTCGTACTCAGCGGCGCCGACAAGCGGCGGGATATTCGAGAAGCCGGCCTCCTCGGTCAGGAAACGGCCGATCTCCAGCTCCGGGTTGACGCCCTCCTCCAGACGCCGGAACGCTTTCAGCACGAGCCTCTCACCCAGGATGACGGAGGTATTACTCTGCTCCGCCCCGCTCCGGCGGACCGAGAGGGATCCTTCCCCGACCAACTCTCCGTAGGCGACGGTCTTCGAGAACCTGAGCCGGGCTCCTTCAGTCCCGATCTCGCGTTCCTCGCCCATCGCCGCCACCAGAAAGCGGCAGAACTCGTCGTCGGCCATAGCGTCGAGGAGTACTCCGGTCCTGAAACGCCTGCGGAGCCGCGCGAGAGTGTTGGCCGCAAAGTGGGAGAGTACGTCGTCACCATCGTCCTCCCAGGCCGCCGCGAGGGGGAGCAGGTAGATCTGCGGATTGCTTCCTCCGGCGAGGCTCACCTTGAGGATAGTGAGGAGCCAATCGGGGCCAAGCTCTATCCGGGAGATGATCTCTACATGCTCGATCTTCTCACCCTTGGCCGCGAACCAGCGCCGGAGCCGGAGGAAGTCCGGCAACGTCTCTTTCTCCAGTTGCGCTACCTGGCGTGCCGGAAGCCGCAGGGGCGCGCTACGGACCTCCCGGACGGTCCCACGCCCGGCCGGCAGCACGATCACCGGAAGCTCCCGCACCCGGGGGAAGCCCTGGTGCCAACTCGGGGCAACAGCCTCGGTGGCGAGCCTGAACCAGTAGAAAGCGTGTCCCGGCAGCGTCAGGAAGTATGGTAAATCCCCGACCGGCGGGAAGCTCGTCCCCCCGATCATCTCCACCGGTACCCGCCCCCCGAAGCGCGAGAGATCCAACTCCACAGGCTGGGCCGAGCGGCTGAGGTTCGCGACGCAGAGGATGGACTCGTCCTCGTACTCCCTCAGGTAAGCTAACACCTTGCGGTTGCCGGGGTGCAGGAACTCTAGAGTCCCCCGGCCGAACGCCTTGTGCGCCCGGCGCACCGCGATGATCCGCTTTGTCCAGTTCAAGAGGGAGCCCGGACTCCGGCTCTGGGCCTCGACGTTCACCGACTCGTATCCGTAGACCGGGTCCATTACCGGCGGAAGGTAGAGCCTGGCGGGATCGGCGCGCGAGAACCCGGCGTTCCGGTCGCCGGTCCATTGCATCGGCGTGCGGACGGCGTCCCGGTCGCCGAGAAAGATGTTGTCGCCCATCCCGATCTCATCCCCGTAGTAGATGATCGGGGTCCCCGGCATGCTCATGAGCAGGCTATTCAACAGCTCCGTCCTGGGTTTGTCGTTCTCCATAAGAGGGGCCAACCGCCGCCGGATGCCGATGTTTACACGCATCCTTGGATCCGTCGCATAAGTTTGATACATGTAGTCGCGCTCTTTGTCGGTGACCATTTCCAGCGTCAGCTCGTCGTGGTTGCGGAGGAAGATGGCCCACTGACAGTTCTCGGGTATCTCCGGGGTCTGCTGCATGATCTCCACGATCGGGTGCCGGTCTTCCTGCGCCACTGCCATGTAGATCCTCGGCATCAGCGGGAAGTGGAATGCCATGTGGCACTCGTCCCCGTCGGCGAAGTACGGTAGCACGTCCTCGGGCCACTGGTTCGCTTCGGCCAAAAACAACCGGTCCTCGTAGCTGGCATCCATCTCGGCCCTCATCCGCTTCAGGATGTCGTGAGTCTCGGGCAGGTTCTCATTGTCGGTGCCCTCGCGTTCGATCAGGTACGGGATGGCATCCAGCCTCATCCCGTCCACCCCTGCATCCAGCCAGAAACGCATCACGCCCATGAGCGCCTTGAAGACCTGCGGGTTGTCCAGGTTCAAGTCCGGCTGGTGGGAGAAGAAGCGGTGCCAATAGTACTGTCCGGCCTCTTCGTCCCAGGTCCAGTTGGACTTCTCCGTGTCGGTGAAGATTATGCGGGTATCCTCGTACTTCTCGGTGGTATCGCTCCACACATAGAAGTTGCGCCGCGCCGATCCTTTGGGCGCTTTGCGCGCACGTTGGAACCACGGGTGCTGGTCCGAAGTGTGGTTGATCACCAACTCGGTTATGACTTTCAAGCCCAACTCGTGCGCCTTGCGGACAAAGCCTCTGAAGGCACGCCTGGTCCCGTAGTCGGAGTGGACGTTCTTGTACTCGGAGATGTCATAGCCGTCGTCGTGCAGCGGCGAGGGGTAGAAGGGCATCACCCAGACCGCCGTCGCCCCGAGGTCCCGAATGTACTCCAGGCGCTGCGTAAGACCCTTGAAGTCTCCCATGCCATCGTTGTCCGAGTCGAAGAACGCCTTGACGTGCAGATGGTAGATGATGGCGTCCTTGTACCAAAGCGGGTCCTCCCGCCGGGACCCGACTTTATCTCCCGATATCTCCGCCATCAGAGGCTCGCCTTCCGGACCCGGAAGATCTCTACCGGGTTACTCCACGGCGTCATCCTGACCCAGAACCAGCTCCCCCGCGCCTGCATCCGCCGCCCGGAGATGAGCTCCTCCACTACGTACTCTTCGTACTCGCCGATACCCATCTCCCACAACGGGAACTGCACGTGCGCGTCGTGTGGGTTGTGCGGGTCGAGGTTCGCCGCGACGAAGACGGCGTTGTCGTCCTTCCTCTTGCCGTAGAACAGTATGTTGTCGTCTTGAGCCTCGTGAAAGGAGAGGTTCCTCAGGTAGTGGAGGGCCGGGTTCTCTCGCCGGATCCGGTTTACCAGCCCTATGTAGTCCTTGAGGTTCCCCGGCCGGGCCCAGTCCCAGACCTTGTACTCGTACACCTCCGAGTCCTGATAGTAGACGGTGGTGCCCCGCTCTCCTCTCGGAGTATTCTCACCTAGCTCGTAGCCACTGTAGATCCCGTATGTCGGAGAGAGCGTGGCGGCCAACACGAACCGCATCTGAAACGCGGCCCTTCCACCGAACTGGAGGACGTGCGGCAGGATATCGTGGGTGTTGGCGAAGAAGTTGGGGCGCATGTACTCGCCCGGTTCCTCTTTAGAGAGTTCCGTGAGATACTCGATGATCTCCCGCTTCTCGTTGCGCCACGTGAAGTAGGTATAACTCTGGGTAAAGCCGAGCTTGGCGAGGTTCTGCATGATGCGCGGGCGTGAGAAAGCCTCGGCCAGGAAGATAACGTCCGGATGCTCCTTCTGGATCTCCCCGATGCACCACTCCCAAAACGGGAACGGCTTGGTGTGCGGGTTGTCCACCCTAAAGATCTTCACGCCCTGTTCGATCCAATGCACCAACACATCGCGCCACTCACGCCAGAGACCTTCCCGGTCCTCCGAGCCCCAGTCCACGTTGACGATGTCCTGGTACTTCTTGGGTGGGTTCTCGGCGTACTTGATGCTCCCGTCGGGGCGGAACTTGAACCACTCGGGATGCTCTTTTATGTACGGGTGATCCGGCGAGGCCTGGATGGCGAAGTCCAGGGCGACTTCCATGCCGTGCTCCCGGCAGGCCCCAACGAAGTGCCGGAAGTCTTCGAGGGTCCCGAGCTCCGGATGGACGGCCTTGTGTCCGCCTGTCTCGCTTCCTATGGCATAGGGGCTGCCTGGATCTCCCGGCCCTGCGTTCAGGGCGTTGTTCTTTCCCTTGCGGTTCGTCTCTCCGATTGGGTGAATCGGGGTGAGGTACACGACGTCGAAGCCCATTTCGGCTATCTCCGGCAGGCGGTCCTCGGCCTCGCGGAAAGTCGCGCCCCGGCCGGGCTCGGCACCTTGAGAGCGTGGGAACATCTCGTACCAGGCCCCGTAGCGCGCCCGCTCGCGGTCCACCGTTACCTCCAGCTTCTTGTAGGTGGTGGACTCAGAGCGATCCGGGTGACGGCGCATCAGCTCGCGGACCTCTTCGGAGCGGAGGATAGCCAGCTTGCCCTCGTATCCGGCGGCGTCGAAGCCGGAGAGCGTCTGGCCGAGTCGCTTGTCCTTGGAGCGCGAGTAGGCGTCCTCGACGAGTTGGCGGCCTTCGCTCAGCTCCAGCTCCACGGCCTGTCCGTCGTCCACCTTCTTGCCAGTCCCGGAGCGCCAGGTCTCGAACTCGTCGAACCACGCCTCGATGGTGTACTCGTATCGGGTGTTTTTTGGCAGGGCGAAGGATCCAATCCAGAGGTCCAGGCCGGGGTTGAGGAGGGTCATGGACGTCTCGGACCACTTGCGGGTGCCCTTCTCACGGTACTTGAGAACGGCGGCGAGGATGTCGTGGCCTTCCTTGATGATGTCCGCGCGCACCTCCAGGCGGTCGCCAACCTCGCGTTTGACCGGGTAATGCCCACAGTCAAGCTCCGGGTAGACACCATCTATTACAACGCTCGCGCGCGATCCCAGCATCCAGCAACCTCCGATAAAACCAACGATCGAGTCTCTACTACAGCCCGTAGGATACCTGTATCTCTGGCTGTTTCAAATCCTCCTGGGACCGCACTGAAAATAGTATTAGAGTACCGTACGACGCGCGGCTGACCCGCAAAGAGGGAACGATTTACTCGTGCGCTAGCTATCCGGCGACCATCGACCGGCTTGATTGCGCTTTCCGCATCAAGACTACCGGCTCGTTCGCCATCGAGATCGATACTAGATCTTGCATACTTGCTTAGATTTTCGTGAGGTCGGGCAAGCCTGGAACACCCTGGTTGCATTACGGGCTTGACAGAAACCGGGCAATTACATAGTATTTCGTCAGGTTAAGGGGATGTTAGGAGGAAGCATGGCTGAAACCACGCGCCAAGAAGGCAGGTTCGCCTCGGAGATCCCGAGCAAGTATCTTCCGCCGGTAGAGTATCGAGACCTGCCGGAGCCCGTAGGACTGAGGAAGATCATAGGGGCGAGCGTCATCATTCTCGCCACGGCGGTCGGATCCGGTGAGTTCGTGCTATGGCCCTATATCACATCGCAGATAGGGTTTGTCTTCATGTAGGGGGCGGTAGTCGGCTTCCTGATCCAGTACTTCATCAACATGGAGATCGAACGCTACACGCTGGCGACCGGCGAGACTGCCCTCACCGGCTTCGCCCGCTACTGGAAGCCGTGGTGGTGGCTGTTCATATTGTTCGCGCTCGCCCAGAACTTCTGGCCCGGCTGGGCGACCGGCGCCGCGACAACGTTCACCTACGCGTTCAGCCTGGGCGACAGTGCTGTTGTTCCCATCACGATAGCCGCCCTGGTCGCCATCGGTATCGCGCTAACCGTCTCTCCGGTCGTCTACCAGACGGTAGAGAAAGTTCAGACCCTGATGGTCAGCATGATCATGCTGTTCATCGTCGTGGCGATATTTACAGCGTTGGTCATAATGATTGAACCTTTATGCCGTATCCGCAATGCTCGAAGAAGCCGTGGGCATCCTCGGCGCTGATCGCCGAGATCGCTACACCCAATGCTTCGATGAGTGCCTCCCGGGTGCGAGCTCCGACCTT